>JALYYF010000113.1 GCA_030946725.1 Candidatus Dormiibacterota bacterium | reverse complement strand
CCGGCCTCGGATTGAGCTACCACCGTCCCCCAAGGCTGTGCCCAACCAAGCCCACCAGCGGCAGGCAGAAAGGTCAGTTCAGCCCACTCTCTGGGCCGCCGCGCCGGGCTGCGGCACCGCCAGGATCCGGTCCAGCTCCGAGGCGTCCATTGTCTCCTGGACCTTGAGCCGCTCCACCACGGTGTCCATCTTGGCGCGCTGCTCGGTGAGGATCCGCTTGGCGGTCTCGTAGGCCACCTTGATCATGCTGCGCACTTCCTCGTCAATCAGCTGCGCCACCTCTTCCGAGAAGTTCCGCTGTTCCCCCAGGTCCCGGCCCAGGAAGACCAGCTCCTCCTTCTGACCCATGGCGACGGTGCCCAGCTTCTCGCTCATGCCCCACTGGGTGACCATCCGCCGCGCCATCTGGGTGGCCCGCTGGATGTCGTTCTCGGCCCCGCTGGTCACGTCGCCGAAGACGATCTCCTCGGCAGCCCGGCCGCCCATGATGCCGGTGATCTGCTGCTTCAGCTCCTGCTTGCTGACCAGGTACTTGTCCTCCTGGGGAAGGCTCAGCGTCCAGCCCAGCGCCATCCCCCGGCTGATGATGCTGATCTTGTGCACGGGATCGCACAGGGGCAGCGACTTCATCACCAGGGCGTGGCCCACCTCGTGGTAGGCGATGACCTCTTTCTCCTTCTCGGAGATGCGGCGCGACTTCTTCTCGGGACCGGCGATGACCCGGGCGATCGCCTCCTCCAGCTCCTCCATGCCGATCACCTTGCAGTTGGCTCGGGCGGCCAGGATGGCGGCCTCGTTGATCAGGTTGGAGAGGTCGGCGCCCGAGAAGCCGGGCGTCTGCCGAGCCAGCACGTCCAGGTCCACCGCCGCCTCCAGCGGCTTGTTGCGGGCATGGACGTCCAGGATCTGGCGCCGGCCCCGGATGTCCGGGCGATCCAGGGTCACGTGACGATCGAAGCGGCCGGGACGGAGCAGGGCCGGATCCAGCACGTCGGGGCGGTTGGTGGCGGCGATCACGATCACGTGGGTGTTGGTGTCGAAGCCGTCCATCTCCACCAGCAGCTGGTTCAGCGTCTGCTCGCGCTCGTCGTGGCCCCCGCCCAGACCGGCCCCTCGCTGGCGGCCGACCGCGTCGATCTCGTCCACGAAGACGATGCAGGGGCTGTTCTTCTTGGCCTGGTTGAAGAGGTCGCGGACCCGGCTGGCGCCGACTCCCACGAACATCTCCACGAACTCCGAGCCGGAGATGCTGAAGAAGGGCACGCCGGCCTCCCCGGCGACCGCCTTGCTGAGCAGCGTCTTGCCGGTGCCTGGAGGTCCGACCATGAGCACGCCCTTGGGGATGCGCGCGCCCAGGGCCACGAACTTCTCCGGGTACTTGAGGAACTCGACCACCTCGGTCAGCTCCTGCTTGGCCTCATCCACCCCCGCCACGTCGGCAAAGGTGACCTGCGGCTTGTCACCGGCGATCATCCGGGCGCGGCTCCGCCCAAAGGACATGGCCTGGTTGTTCCCGCTCTGGGTCTGGCGAAGGATGTAGTACATGAACCCGCCGATCAGGAGCAGCAGGATCAGGTTCGGGAGCAGCATGCTGATCCAGTAGGCCCCGCCGCTGGTCTGCTGGAAGGAGAACTCGACGTTGTCCTTGTAGAGCTGCTGCTGAAGGAAGTCAGTGCCGGTGTCGGGCAGCTGGATGTCGTGCCGGCTGCCGCCCTTGTCGGTCGCCGTTGCGCTGGAGCCCTTGATCTCGACCTTGCTCACCTGGCCCTGGTCGGCCTTGGTCAGCAGTTGCGAGTAGGACCAGGCGTCGCCCTTGGAGCCGTTCTCCAGAGACTGCCAAGTGAACCAGAACACGATCCCCAGCACAGCGACCAGTACGAAATAGAAAAAGCTGGAGCGGGGAATACGGCTCAAGTCGAAGGTCTCCTAAGGGGTTGTCGAGCTGATAGTACCACCGGCCCCTGGCACCCTCGGTGGACACGGCAGGCTGCGATGGCGGCCCGGGTGGCGCTCGGGGACGACGTGTTCCTCCTCACGAAAGGTGATACGCGCCCGGGGCCGCATCGGGAACGCCAAGAATACGCTCCAGCCAGACATGCTGCGCCGGTTCACCTGGCAAGGCGGCCGCCTCGGCGTCGAGCGCGATTCCGGGTACCCAGGCCAGGCGCCCCCCGGCGAAGACCACCGGCAGCCGGTCCCTGAGGTGACGGGGCACGCCCGCGTCGGTCAGGATGTCCTGGAGCTTGCGGCTGCCGGGGCTGCCCACCGGACGCATCCGGAGGCCTGGAGATCGGTGGCCGAGCCGCAAAGCCAGATCGGCGCGGAGGTGGACCGCCGACGGCTCCTGGCAGCCGGCACAGGGCCGGGTGCGCAGCACCGGCGGCGCCTCCGGAGGCAGCCGCCCCGGACCCACCTCCACCCGGTCGCGGCCGACCCGGAACCTGAGTCCGCGCGGCAGGTCCAGCCCCGAGCCCGTCCGGCCGTGAAGCGTGAGCTCGTCCATCGCCTCCAGCTGGCGGCGGTCGAGGGCGGGCTGGCTGCCGTAGAGCTGCCGGTAGAACTCCATCCGCACTCCGCGGGGCGCTCCGCGAAGCGCCACCCGCCGCCCGTCCAGCGCCGCGGCCTCCCGCTCCAGCTTTTCCTGGAACCGGCCGGCGGAACGGGCTGCACCCAAGACCCTGCGCTTGAACCCGGCTGAGTCCCGTTCCAGCTGGGGCAGCAGCCGGTGGCGGACGTGCGCCCGCAGGAATCGCTCCGTCTCGCGGTTGGCCGGATCGTCCAGCGTCTCCACGCCTCGGTCCCGAAGGAAGGCGACCAGCTCCGAACGCCAGACACCCAGGAAGGGCCTCAGGAAGTGCCCGCGCCGGGCGGGCATCCCGCGTGCTCCGGCCAGCCCGCTGCCTCGCAGCAGATGGATGACCGCACCCTCCACCACGTCGTCGGCGGTGTGCGCGAGCAGCACCAGGTCGCGCCCGCTCCGCCTCAAGGCGTCTTCCAGGAATCGGTATCTCAGAGTCCGGGCCGCGGCCTGCAGGGAGCCGGGTGGCAGCGGCTGGTCCCGGCGGCCCGCGAAGAGCTCGACTCCGTAGCTCCGGCAGAGGGCGCCGACGTGCTCGGCGTCCCCCTCCGAGCCTGCTCGCAGCGCGTGGTCGAAGTGAGCCGCGGCGGCGTCCCACCCCCTCTCCACCAGCCAGACCAGGAGTGCTGTGGAGTCGGGGCCGCCGGAGACGGCCGCCAGGACTCTCGCCCCAGGGGGCAGCAGCCCGATCGCCTCCTCCAGGCCCGTCGGCCCGGCGCGCGTGGACGTCTCAGGCTCGAGCGGCCTCCGGCCGCTGCCCTGATTGTCGTCCGGGCCTGGGATGGGGCCCCCGGTTGGGCCGCCCGACATGCGGTGCAAGACGCGTGACACGAAGCCTAGAATCCCTCGGTTCGTGGTGACGGGGGTGAGAAGAGTGTCGCTCTTGCGACCGTTGAGGCCTGCCTCTGCGGTCCTCTGGCGGCTTGCGAAACATGGCGGGCCTCGTCGTCCCGCCCGGCGGTTGAGGTGTGCCCGAAGGCATGCGGCTGCTGCACGCCCGGGACCCGGTGGAGGGGTCGATCATGCCTGGCACAGGCAAATGTCCGCTGCTGCATCTGTCTCGTACCCAACGAGGGCAGTGCTGAAAGGGGTTGGCTTGGGCAAGGGTGAGCCGCATCCGGCGGCTGACTTCGAGCTCCTGTACGAACGGTTCCGGCTTCCGCTGTATCGCTTCGTCCGGGGCATGGTCCTCGACGCAGAAGCGGCTGAGGAGCTGACGCGAAGAGCGTTCGACCGAGCCTATTCGGCTCGCGGAGGGTTCGGAGGGGAGATCTCCACGGCTGCCTGGCTGCACGGATTCGCGCTCCGCGTCTCCATGGGCCACCTTCGACGGCGACGCCTGGCGGCGTTCGTCACCGGGCGCCGGGCGGCCCCCGGCGCCTGGGATGGCGACCGGGACTACGGCGCCGTCGAGGTGGCGCTCGCCGCGCTCAGCCCGGCGCTGCGGTCGGTGGCGCTGCTCGGCCTCTACGCGAAGTTGCCCAGCGAAGAGGTCGCATCCATTCTCGGCACTTCCGAGGAGACGGTCTCCTCGCGGCTCCGCACGGCGGTCGACGTGATGACGGCCACGCTCTCCGCCCACCGCCCCGCGGAGGCCACCGGGGGTAGGTGACCGACCGGACGACAGGCTCCCGGAAACGCGCCGTCCTCGGACGTGAGGAGGCGCTATGGGCGGAGATCATCCGCTGCGAGCTGGATTCCTGGCGCCCCAGACGCCTGCCGGCTCGCTTCCATCCCGGAGCGCAGCGCAAGCAGGCCCCCGCCTGGGGAAGCCTTCCCCTGGTGGTGGCCGCCTGCGTGGTGGTGCTGACGGTTGCCACGTTCGCCAACCTCACGAGCGACGTCAGCGGCGTGCTCCACCACCTGGCCGGGATCAGGGCGCTGCCCGTGCCCGGCGTGACCACCGGAGGCACGCCCGCCCGCGGTCAGGGGCATGGCCCGGCCCGCGGATCGGGAAGCCTGGCCAGCTCCGCCAGGACGAATCGGGCCGTGAGCGGACCGTCGCCACACATCGCCCGGGTAGGGACGGCCAGCGAGCCGAGGACGACGGCGCCCTCTCCCAGCGCCCAAGGCCCGGCTCCGCTGCCGTCCCCGCCTGTGCCGCCGATCCCTTCACCAACGTCCCCGGCCATCCCGCCCCTGGCGACACCCTCCATGTCCAGCGATCCGCCCGCCGGCCTCTCCGCGGGCCAGCCGCCAGGCATGGGAGGACCCCCCGTTCCGTCACCTGGCTAATAGCCGATGCACCACCTCGACTGCCGGGCGGCTATCCTGATCGCCGTTCCAGGCATGGTTCAGCGGTTTAGAGACGAACTCCACGTTTCCCACGTCTCCGATGCCGGCTGCCCACCGCGGACGCGGCCGAATTGAACAGGCAGCGGAAGCAGAGGGTTCTGGTCGTCGAGGACGACGAGAACATGCGCACGCTCGTCGCCGACGTGTGCCGCCGCGAGCGCTACGACCTCGTCGAGGCGGCGAACGGCGAGCAGGGCCTGCAGATGGCCTCGGCCGACGAGCCCGACATCGTGTTGCTCGACTGGGTGCTGCCGGACATGAGCGGCATCGACGTATGCCGCGAGCTCCGGCGCCGCGGTGCGATCTGCCCGATCCTGATGCTGACCGGGCGGACCGCCAAGGTCGACGTGATCGTGGGGCTCCAGGTCGGCGCGGACGACTACATCACCAAGCCGGTCGACCTGCACGAGCTCGCCGCGCGGCTGTCGGCCCATCTGCGCCGTGCCCGCATGAGTCCGGCCGGATCGCGAGAGGGCGTCCTCAGGGTAGGCGACGTCCAGATCGACACCGAGGCACACCGGGTTCGAGTCGGCGACCACGAGGTCCGGCTCACGCTCACGGAGTTCAACCTGCTCGCGCTGCTGGCCGCCAACCAGGGTCGCGTGCTCACCCGCTCGCAGCTCCTGGAGAAGGTCTGGGGCTACCTCGCGGAGGTCGGCGACCATTCGGTGGACCCCCACGTCCAACGGCTGCGGCGCAAGCTCGACACCCCCGCGGACAGCGGGATCTCGGTGGAGGCGGTGTCCGGCCTGGGCTACCGGCTCACGACCAAGCACTGAGGTCCTCCGCAGCCCACCCCGCCGCCGGCCGCCTCCTGGCGATCCAACTCTTAACATTCCTTGACGGGGTGAAAGGGTTAGCCGATTCGGCGGCGGCTAGCGTGCCGCGCATATGGCACAAACCAGTCGAGGACTGCTGGAGCGGGTCAGGGAGAACGAAGCCGCCGGGGACGGAGAGCTAGCCAGGGGGTCCGGCGCGCGCGACGGCCAGTCGTCGGCGTCACCCGCGCTGACAGTCCTGGAACCCCCGGCACGCGACAACGCCAGGGCGGCCGTGGCCGGCGCCGGCCAACCCCTCCCCCCACACCTGCTGCCGATCAAGAAGGCAGTCCATACCCGCCTGCTTGGCAGGTACGCCATAGAGATCGATCCCTCCCGCCGCCAGGAGATCAGAGAGAAGATCGTGTCGCTGCTGGACGAGCACCTGGCCGAGTCCGGATCCAGGCTCACCCGGAACGAACGTGACCGGCTGGTGGGCGCCCTTCTCGACGACATCTGCGGGCTGGGGCCGCTGCAGGTGCTGATGGACGACCCCGACGTGACCGAGGTGATGATCAACCAGCCCTTCCAGGTCTACGTCGAGCGCGAGGGCCAGATCACGCTCAGCGACGTCCGCTTCGACGACACGGCCCACCTCCTGAGGGTGATCGACCGCGTGGTCTCCAGCGTGGGCCGTCACGTGGACGAGGCCAATCCCTTTGTGGACGCCCGCCTCAGTGACGGCTCCCGCGTCAACGTGATCCTCCCGCCGCTGGCCCTGAAGGGCCCCTCGATGACGGTGCGCAAGTTCGCGCACAGCCGGCTGGGGCCTGACGACATCATGTCCTTGCGCAGCGCCACGCCGCAGATGCTGGCCTTTCTCAGGGCTGCCGTCCATGCCGGCTTCAACCTGGTCGTCTCCGGAGGCACCGGCTCGGGAAAGACCACCCTGCTCAACATCCTCTCCAGCTACATCCCGCCCGAGGACCGGGTGATCACCTGCGAGGACGCCGCCGAGCTCCAGCTGCAGCAGCCCCACGTGATCACGCTCGAGTCGCGCCCCCCCAACGTCGAAGGCAGCGGTGAGGTCAGCATCAGAGACCTGGTCCGCAACTGCCTTCGCATGCGCCCCGACCGGATAGTGGTCGGGGAGTGCCGCGGCGGCGAGGCCCTGGACATGCTGCAGGCGATGAACACCGGCCACGACGGGTCGATGAGCACCGTCCACGCCAACAGCCCGGTCGAAGCCATGAGCCGGCTCGAGACCCTCGTGCTGATGTCGGGCACCGACCTGCCCTCGCGGGCGATCCGCGAGCAGATCGCCTCCGCGGTCCACCTGGTGGTCCAGCAGCAGCGGCTGCGCGGCGGCCAGCGCCGGATCGTCTCCATATCCGAGGTCATGGGCTTCGACGAGCAGACCGGAGGCATAAACCTCCAGGAGCTCTTCACCTTCAACCAGATGGGCGTGTCGACGGAAGGCAAGGCGGTCGGATACCACACGGCGACCGGTTCCACGCCCAAGCGCATGGAGCGGTTCCGGAAGAGCGGAGAGGACCTGCCCAGCTCGCTCTTCGATCCCTCCACGGCGCCTGAACAGGGCGACCTCTACTGAGGTCCTGGACGAGTTGACCCGGGTTGGAATCTTCCGGCAGGGGCTCCGGCATGGCTGCTGAGGTCGCGACGCAAGCGCCGCCACGCCGCCGCGCCTCGCGGGGCACTCTGATCGGCGGCATTGTCGCGCTGATCTCCTTTCTGCTGCTGGTCTCCCTGATCGCCCTGGTGGCCCGGCAGCCGGCGGCCTCGACGGCCTCCGGCGCAGGCCGCGTGGGCGTGGTCGTGGCCGGCAAGAACCTGACCGCGCGCCAGGTGCTCGGGCCCGGCGACCTTGCCATCAAGCAGATGTACACGGCCGACGTGCCGCCCGGAACCTTCGGCCACGTGGAAGAGGTCCGGGGAATGATGGCGGCGGCGAACATCGCTGCCGGCCAGCCG
>JALYYF010000072.1 GCA_030946725.1 Candidatus Dormiibacterota bacterium | reverse complement strand
TCTGGGCCTGGTCGCGGTCCAGGCCGTGAATCTTGAGAGGACCGGCCGCCGACGCCGTCGTGACCGTGATGTTGGAGAGTCTGAACACCTGCTCGAGCGGCCCACGCTCGGTGTCGACGGTCTGGATCCGCGAGATGGGGGCGATCCGCCGTTCCTGGGAGAACCATCCCGACTGCGTGTAGACCGCGCTTTCCGTCACCTCCCAGCGGTGGACCCGGAACCTCCACTGCGGCATGACCACCAGGTGCGCCGCCGCCACGACCACGGTGACGGTCAGCGCGATCAGATGCCAGCTGAGCTGGCCGTCCGGCAGCAGGACCAGCAGGCAGAGCTCGACCAGGATCACCACCAGCCAGCCGCCCAGCGCCCGCGCCGCCCAGTACCAGATCGCCCTGGGACTTACCAGATTGCGCGGCGGCCGCAACTGCGCCCGCGCCCCGCTCAGTGGTTGATCCAACGGTTCAAATGATTCAAATCTCCCTCCCCATTGCGGGGAGGGTAAGGGAGGGGGCCCAATCCAAATGACTCTGCGCTCGGAATAGGACCAGCAGGCCGCCTGAAAGCGTCAAAGCGAGCGGAAGGTGCCGGCAGAGACCCCCTCCCCATCCTCCCCGCAAGGGGGAGGGAGATGTTTCCCCGAAACGAGCTGCGGCTTCATGCCGCGCCTATCCTAGCCCGCCCTCTGATCACCGGCTCCTGTTCCGCCTAGACTCATTCCTGCGTGGAACATCGGCGTCTCGGAAAGACCGGCTACGAGATCAGCGCCGTGGGTTTCGGTGCGTGGGCGATCGGAGGGTCCTGGGGTGCGCAGGACGACGAGCAGAGTCTGGAGGCTCTGCGGGCGGCGGTGGAACGCGGCGTCAATTTCATCGATACCGCCGACGTGTACGGTGACGGCCGCAGCGAGCGGCTGATCGGGCGTCTCCGGAGGGAACTTGGCGCACCCCTGGTCATAGCGACGAAGATCGGCCGGCGCGCCCCCCTCGACCTCTCCAACTACACCCTGCACAACTTCCGGGACTGGGTCGACCGCAGCCGCGAGAACCTGGGCATGGACCGGCTCGACCTGGTCCAGCTGCACTGCCTGCCGACCGAGAGCTACTACCGGCCCGAAATCTTCGACGCCCTCGACCAGCTGGTGGAGGAACGGCGCATCGCCCACTACGGCGTGAGCGTGGAAAAGGTCGAAGAGGGGCTCAAGGCCATCGAGTATCCGAACCTCGCCAGTGTCCAGATCATCTACAACGTCTTCCGGCAGCGTCCTGCGCAGCTGTTCTTCAGGGAGGCGCAGCGCAGGGACGTGGGCGTGATCGTGCGCGTGCCGCTCGCCTCGGGACTGCTGACGGGGAAGCTGACCCAAAACACACAGTTCGCCGAGGATGACCACCGCAAATTCAACCGGCACGGTGAGCAGTTCGACGTCGGGGAGACTTTCGCCGGCGTCGACTACGAGACCGGTCTGGAAGTGGTCGAAGAGCTGAAGTCGCTGGTTCCGGAGAGAGCGACGATGACTCAGTTCGCCCTGCGCTGGGCGCTCATGCAGGAAGCCGTTTCAACGGTCATACCCGGCGCGAGGACGGCGGCGCAGGCAGTCCAGAACGCCGCCGCCGCCGACCTCGCGCCGCTCCCGGAAGCGACGATGGCACGGATCTCCGAGCTGTACCGGGCTCGGGTGGCGCCGCTGGTCCACCAGCGCTGGTAGGCGGCGGGCCGGAGCTCCGCTGACAGACCCAAGAGCGATGTTTGACAGGGTATTGCCGCCCCGATAGGATCCCCCCTTTCCTGACCACTCGGCGGCATGCTGGCGCTCTTGCAGCGGGGGTTGTAGTTTGCGGTGAGGACACTTCGAGGGCGGTCCACCACGTCGATGATGCTGGTTGCGATCCTGACTGCATTGTTGGTCGCCGGTCCGGCAACGCGCGTTGCATTGGCGGCGACTCCCAGTCCGGCGGCGGCCGCGGCACCGGTGGCCGCGGCATTTCAAGCGGCGGCCGCGGAATCCGGAGTGCCCGAGGAGCTGCTGCTCGCGGTTGGCTTTGTCAACACACACTGGCGCATGGAGACCAGCGAGGACGGCGGCGTGGGAATCATGCACCTGGTCCATGATCCACAGAACGACACTCTGACGAGAGCCGCGTCTCTCACGGGCTCTTCCGAAGCGGCTCTCAGTCACGACCCTGCGACGAACGTACGTGGTGGCGCCGCAGTGCTGTCGGCTTTGGCCGGGAACCCCAAGCCTGTCGATCTCAGCGGCTGGCGGCCGGGGGTGGCATCGGTTGGCGGCAGCGCGATGTACGCCGACCAGGTCTTCCAGGCACTGAGCAAGGGTGCCAGGGAGACGCTTCCGACCGGTGAGCAGCTCGCCCTGGCCGCGCATCCCACGCTGGTCGTGCCCGCGCCGGCGGCGCACCCCCGGAGCTCCGACTATGGTCCCGCCAACTGGGCCCCCGCCAGTCCCAACAACTTCACGGCTTCGACCAGGCCGTCGGTGTACATCCCGAACCGCGTGGTCGTGCATGTGACGCAAGGCTCCTATGCCGGGGCCATCAACCATTTCCAGAATCCCAACTCCCAGGCATCCGCGCAATTCGTTGTTCGATCGTCGGACGGTGCCATCACACAGACCGTTCGAGAGCAGGACGTCGCCTGGCATGCGGGGAACTGGGACTACAACACCAAGAGCATCGGCATCGAGCACGAGGGCTTCGTGGACAACCCTTCCTGGTTCACCGATGCCATGTATCGCTCCTCCGCTCAGCTGGTGGCCAGCATTGTCAGGAAGTATTCGATCCCGATCGACCGGCAGCACCTCATCGGTCACAACGAGGTGCCCGACCCGCTCAATCCGACGCTGTCCGGCGGCCGCGACCATCACACCGACCCCGGACCCTTCTGGAACTGGGGCCTCTACATGACCTACGTGCAGGGGTATGCGGGCAACTACTGCGCTTCCAACGGTGCAGGCTCCTGGCGACGCATGCCCGGCGCTGCCTACGACGTCGGCGTGGGCGCCTCAGGCGCCGCGTGGGTTATCGGGAGCGACCCGGCCTACGGTGGCTATGGCATCTATCGCTGGACCGGGTCCGGCTGGGCCAGGAGCAACGGAGCCGGAGTGAGGATCGCCGTCGACCCCGCGGGCGTCCCCTGGGTGGTGAACGCCTACGGCTCCATCTACAGGCTCGTCGGAGGAGGCTGGCAGCAGGTGACCGGCCTGGCGTCGGACATCGCCATCGGCCCCGACGGCTCGACGTGGGTGATCGCGACCAACGACACCGTCGGAGGCTTCGGCATCTACACCCTGACCGGCGCCGGCTGGCAGCAGATGGACGGAGGCGGCACTCGCATAGCCGCCGGCGCCAGTGGGAGCCTCTGGGTGGTGAACTCGTGGGGAGCCATCTACGAGCGAACAGCCTCGCGTTGGAGGCTGCGTCCCGGAGGGGGCTACGACATCGGCTTCGGTCCAGGCGGCGTTCCCACCGTGGTCGGAACGATCCGCGTGTGTGGCGGCTACGGCTTGTGGACCTGGAACGGCAGCTCCTGGTCGTCGCTGCCGGGCGCCGGCATCGGCGTCAGCGTCGGACAGGGCGGCAAGTCCTGGATCGTGAACGAGAGCCAGGTCATCTATCGCCAGCCGTGACGCGGGCCTGACTCCCAAACTTCAGGCGCCCGCCACCCTGCGCCACCGCCACCCCCAGGATCACGACGAGCCCGCCGATCGGCTCCTTCCAGCCGATGCGCTCTCCCAGAAACAGCACCCCGGCCGCCGTTGAGAAGAGCGGGATCAGGTAGGTCACCGTGGAGGCCACCGTGGGACCGGCCGCCCGGATGACGCCGTAGTTGAGGACGTAGGCCAGCCCGGTCCCCAGGATGCCCAGGGCCGCCAGGCTCAGGGTGACCGCCGGCGAGGGGACGGCCGGGAGGGTGCTCAGCAGCGGCGTCACCAGGGCCACCTCGACGGTCCCGCAGAGAACCTGGGCGGCGGACAGCGCCACGACGGACGCGCTGCGGCCTGTGAGATACCGGCGGACGTACGTGAAACCCAGCGCGTAGCAGCAGGCCGCGCCCAGGCAGGCCAGGTTGCCGGCCAGCGCCCCACCCCCCACTCCGCGCCAGAACCCGAGCAGCACCAGCACACCGGCGAACCCGATGAGAAGGCCGAGGATGCGTTGCCGCGACGGCCGCTCCTGGCGCAGCGCGGCCATCGTCGCCAGCATCGTCAGCAGCGGGGTGGTGGCGTTCCAGATGCCGGCGACGACGGAGGTGACCTGGGTCTCGCCGTACGCAAAGAGCGAGAACGGCAGGGCATTGAAGAGCAGGCCGGCCACGGCGAGCTGAGCCCAGGTGCCCGCGCCGCGAGGCAGCCGCTCACGGCGGACGGCCAGTATCACGAGCAGCGTGACGGCTCCGAACAGCAGCCGGGCCAGCACGACCTGCAGCGGCGCCAGGCCCTGGTCGCCCACCTTTATGAAGAGGAAGCTCAGGCCCCAGATCGCCGAGAGGAGGAGAAACTGCCCCTGCCAGGGCATCCAGGGGCGGGTGCTGGCTGAAACGGTGTCGGAGTCGTGAGCTGAGATCGAAGACTTCACGCTGGTACAACCCGCTGATTGCCGGCCCCGTTGCAGGGCGCCGGCGGATTTACAACTCGGCCGAGCGCTCGACGCCTGCTCGCGTCAGCCTGCCAGGGCGGCGCGGAAGAGTTCGCGAAGCTCGGCGTCGGGGATCTGGGCGGCGATCTCGGGCCGCAGCTGGATGGTCCCTCGGCTCGTCTTGAGCTCGGGGTGGCGGGCGGTGAAGTCGGCGCCGCCGCCGTGCTCCGAGCCGTAGATCGAAACGCCGTGCTTCCAGACGCCGACGAAGACGCGCCGACGACCGACCTTGTAGGTGGGCATCTGGTAGGAGAGCTCCACCGCGGCGTCGGGGTGCGCCTCGAGGACCAGCCGGTGAAGGCGGTCGAACAGAGGCCGGTGCTCCGGGGCTATGGCGTCGATGTAGTCCCGAACGGCCTGGTCCATGGCCCCATCATCGCTCGGGAGCCGGGGCCACGCGGCGCTGGAGAGGTAGTCTCGTGGGTGTGACCAGCGGCAGCTCGCCCTCTGCCCCCAGCCAATCGGCCATGAAGTTCAGTGAGCTGGCCGGCTATCTGGATCAGCTGGCGGCGACGAACAGCCGGAATGAGCTGGTCCGCATCCTGTCCGAGCTCTACAGAGCCTGCTCCGTCGATGAGATCGAGCCGATCACCTACCTGATCCAGGGCCGCCTGGCGCCCTTCTTCGAGCCCGTCGAGATGGGCCTCGGCGAGCGACTGCTGCTCTCCGCGATCGCGCTGGCCTATGGCAGGCCGAAGGACGAGGTCAGCAAGCTCTACCGCCAGGTCGGTGACCTGGGCGTCACGGTCGAGCAGCTGGCACCCCAGGGCGTGAACGAGCCGCCATCTGTCTCCGAGGTGCACCGGCGGCTGTTCGAGATCGCCGGAACGAGCGGCGCCGGCAGCCTGCAGAGGAAGCTCGACCTCTTCGCCGGTCTGCTCGGTGAGCTCGACCAGGCCTCAGCCAAGCACCTGGTGCGGATCACCGTCGGCAAGCTGCGGCTGGGGATCGGGGACCCGACCGTTCTGGACGCCCTCTCCTTCGCCCAGCGAGGCGACCGGTCACTGCGGCCGGTGCTGGAAGCCGCATACAACCGGACCTCCGATCTGGGCCTCATCGCCAGGACGCTCTGGTCGGAAGGCGTGGAGGGCCTCGATGCTCTAAAGGTCACCGTGGGCAAGCCGCTCCGCTGCCAGCTTGCGGAGCGCCTCCCCAACCCTGAGGCGGTGATCCGGAAGCTCGGGGTGGTGGGCGTTCAACCCAAGTACGACGGCTTTCGAGTCCAGATTCACAGGGACGGGGAGCAGGTGAGCATCTTCTCGAGAAACCTCGAGACCATGACGTCCATGTTTCCCGAGCTGGTCGCGGCGGCCGGCCGGCTGAAGGTCGAGAGCGTCATTCTCGACGCTGAGGCGATCGCCTACAACCCCGAGTCCGAGGAGTACGTCCCCTTCCAGGAGACCACGGCGCGGCGCCGCAAGGAGGGGATCGAGGAGTTTGCTGTCAAGGTGCCTCTGCGGGCGTTCGTCTTCGACGCGATGTATCGCGACGGGTCTGACCTGACACCGCTTCCCTATGAGAAGCGGCTGCAGATCGTCGACGAGGTGCTCGAGGGGTCCGACGCTCTGCTGCCGGCGCCGCTCACTGTGACCGACTCGGTCGACGTGCTTACCAAGGAGCTTCTCGACAACATCAGCCGCGGCCTGGAGGGAGTGGTGGCCAAACGCCTCGACTCTCCGTACCAGGCCGGCGCCCGCAACTTCAACTGGGTGAAGCTGAAGCGGAATACGAGCGGTGAGCTGACGGACACCGTCGACGTGGTCCTGCTTGGCTACTACGGCGGCAAGGGAAAGCGAGCCGAGTTTGGCGCGGGAGCGCTTCTGGCAGGGGTGTACGACACTGATCGGGACGAGTTCGTGACCATCAGCAAGCTGGGCACCGGCCTCTCGGACGAGGGATGGCGGGAGCTCCACAAGCAGGTGAGCAGACTTGAGGTCAGCGAGAAGCCTGCACGGGTGAACTCGATTCTCGTCCCTGACCAGTGGCTACAACCGGAGATCGTGGTGGAGGTTCTCGCTGACGAGATCACACCGAGTCCGCGTCACACGGCTGGCATGGTCGGCGATCAGCCGGGATTCGCGCTGCGATTCCCGCGGATCGTCTCTTTTCGATCGGCGGACAAGAACCCGGAGGATGCCACCACCGTGCGCGAGATCCGGGAGATGTCCCAGCAGCAGCACCAGCGTCGATGACAGGGGCAGTCTCTCCCCCGCGAAGTCGGGGGAGTACCCGGCCGCAGGCCGGGGGAAGGGGTTCCCGGGGCGCGGCTGTTGATCGAGATCGACAGAGACCTACTCGCGACCTCGAGTCCAATTCGACGGTGGATGGACCGTCTGGCTTGTGTCAAGGGTTCAGGTACTAGATCGCGAAAACCATTCTCTTGAGCTTGCCGACGCCACAGCGCCCCCTCCCCCGGCTCCGCCGGGTACTCCCCCGACTTCGCGGGGGAGAGTTCAACTGGCCACCACTTCGTATTCCCTGAAGCCTGCCAGGCTCGGCGCGGCCTCGCCGCCCGGCACGCGGGCATGGGACCGCCGGTGGTCGACGCTCCGCATGTAGCTCCGGAACGCCTCCTTCGAGGACCATCGGGTCACCATCAGGAAGAGACCCGGGTCGCGCCGATCTTGCAGCACCTCCAGACCGATGAACCCGGGCCAGCCATCGACCGCGCCCAGACGGTTGCAGAAGGCCGCCTTGAGGCGGTCGATGCCGTCCGCGGGCACGGCGACCTCACTGATGGCGACGTACAGGTCAGGATTCCTCCACCGTTTCTCGTTCCCCGGGCCAGAGCTCCAACCCGGCGTG
>JALYYF010000071.1 GCA_030946725.1 Candidatus Dormiibacterota bacterium | reverse complement strand
CCCCTGGATCGCCTGGACGACTTCCGGCGCCTGAACGAATGGTGGCTGATGAGCGAGGTCGACCGCTGGGCCGCCCAGGACCGCGACCCCGATCTGAAACGGCTCGGACAGGCCTGGAACCAGCTGGTCGCCCGCCGGCTCAAATGGCGTCTCATCTACTCCGGCTACGTGGAGGCGCGCGACGTGCCTCACGGTGCGCTGACCATGACCCGGGCGGAGTTCGCCGAGCAGATCAGGACCAGGCTGCGGCCCGAGTTGCGCTCGCTCGAGTTCGAGGTCGACGTGGCCGCGCAGGAGTCTCGCGCCTTCAACCCGATGATGGAGAGCCAGGACATCCTCTTCTTCGACCCGCTGGAGAACAGCTTCCAGCATTCGCGGGTGCTCGACCTGTTTCGACGGCTGCCTGTGCGGATGGCGATCTTCCGGATCTTCGCGCAGGACGAGAGGTGGCGGGGGGAGCTGATCGAGGCCGCGCACCAGGTGCTGTCCGCCGCCTGAAAAGCTCCGCTCGCACCTCGCGTGTTGCCCTCGAGCGCCCGAAGCTGCGCACAATAGTCCGGATTGTCGGCCGTGTGCGACGCGCCGGCCAGAGGGAGTTCGAAGGCTCCGCGCCAGCCTGGACGGGCCCGCGCGGAGGAGGGGGAATCGGCGGTTCAGCGAAGGGGAATCGACGGCGGTGCCGTAGGACACGGCATTCCAACCGCTGCCTGCATCCGTAGCCGCCCCTTGCCCGCACCAGGGAGTCCGGCGTAGTGGAAGGCGAGACCTGCCAGGCCACGCCGGGCTGTCCGGGCGTGGTCGAGGACGGCTACTGCGACGTCTGCGGCAAGATCGCCGTCGCAGCGGTCGTGCCCGCCGGCGCGGGCACCGCGGCCACGGCGACGACCGGAAACGTCGGCACGGCGGCGCCGCCCACCGACGGCGACGTGCTCGTGGACCGGCTGCTGCTGCCTGCCCGGCGGCAGCTACCGCGGGAGGAGTGGGGAAGCGGCCTGGAGGGTCCGTCCAACGGCTTCCCCAGCTCGCCCTCGGCCGGCTCGGCGCGGGCCACCTCCTCCCGGCGGACCGGCACGGCCAGCACGCGGACCGCCACCCGCACCAGGATCGGCGCCGGCCTGGTCAGCGTGCCCCCGATGCCGACTCTCGACCCGATCGCGGCCATGATGCCCCACCCCGAGGTCGCCGAGGCCCGCCGCTTCTGCTCCAACTGCGGCGCGGAGGTCGGACGCGGCCGGGAGGGACGGCCCGGTCGGGTGGCCGGCTTCTGCAGCAAGTGCAGGCACCAGTACTCGTTCGCCCCATCTCTGTTGAGGGGAGACCTGGTCGCCTCCCAGTACCGGATCGCCGGCTGCCTGGCCTATGGCGGCCTGGGCTGGATCTACCTGGCCCAGGACGAGCAGGTCTCCAACCGCTGGGTGGTGCTGAAGGGCCTGCTCAACATCAGCGACCCCGACGCCATGACCTCCGCGGTTGCCGAGCGGCAGTTCCTGGCCCGGGTCGAGCACCCCAACGTGGTGCGCATCTACAACTTCGTGCAGCACGGCGGGGCCGGCTACATCGTCATGGAGTACGTCGGCGGCAAGACGCTCAAGAACATCCTGGTGGAGCGGCGCCAGGAGGCCGGTGCCGGCGCCGGCCCGCTGCCGGTGGAGCACGCGATCGCCTACATCCTGGGCATCCTGCCCGCCTTCTCCTACCTGCACCGACTGGGCCTGGTCTACAACGACTTCAAGCCCGACAACGTGATGGTCTACGGCGACGACGTGAAGCTCATCGACCTGGGCGCCGTGACGCGGGTCGACAGCCCCAACGTCGCTCTCTTCGGCACCGACGGCTTCCAGGCGCCGGAGGTTCCCAGCCTGGGGCCTTCGACCGCGTCCGACCTCTACACCATCGCTCGCAGCCTGGCCGTGCTGATCCTGGATTTCCGCGGCTACCAGAACCGGTACCGGTACACGCTGCCCACGCCGCTGGAGCAGCCCGTCCTGGGCGAGCACGAGTCGCTCTACCGCTTCCTGCTCAAGGGGACGGCGGAGAATCCGGATGACCGCTTCCAGAGCGCCGACGAGATGGGCGAGCAGCTGCTGGGCGTCCTGCGGGAGGTCGTTGCCAGGCGTGAAAAGATCCCCCGGCCCGCGGCCAGCAGCCTCTTCGGAGCCGACCTGCAGGCCATCCACGCCCACGCCGGCGCGGCTCCCATCGAGCCCGACTGGCGCTATCTGCCTCCGTTGAAGGTCAACCCGGCGGACCCGGCCGCGAGCTTCGTGGTCAACATCTCCGCTCTGAGCGACCCGCCGCAGCAGCTGCGGCTGCTGGGTGAGGCCATCAGCCAGGGACAGGTGCCGGACACCGCGGAGGTCGAGCTCGGGGTGGCTCGCGCCCTGATCTGGATGGGGCGGCTAGATGAGGCCGCCCGCCGTCTCGAGCTGGTGGCGCAGCAGGACCCCTGGGACTGGCGCGTGAGCTGGTACCGCGCGGTCGCGCTGCTCACCCGTGGCGACCAGGCCGAGGCCAGGAACCTATTCCAGCGGGTCTCCACCGACCTCCCAGGCGAGCTGGGCCCCAAGCTGGCCGAGGCGCTGGCCGCCGAGCTGGCCGGTGATGCCGAGCGCGCGGCCCGGCTGTACGACGTGGTATCCACGACCGACCCCTCCTTCACCTCCGCCTGCTTTGGGCTGGCCCGGGTCCGCGACGCCCTCGGGGACCGGGCGGGCGCGGTGGAGGCCTACCGGCGCATACCGGAGACCTCCAGCCTCTTCACCCAGGCGCAGCTGGCTCTGGCGCGCACGCTGGTGAAGGAGCGGCCGGAATCGCGGCCCGGGGTCACGGAGCTCGTGCAGGCTTCGGCCACGGTCAAGCGGCTCCGGCTGGATCCCCACCAACGCGCCCTGGTCGCCGTCGAGCTGCTGGAGACGGCCCTCATGCTGCTCGGATCCAGGGCCGTGCTTCCCGACGCGGCGATCGACGTGCTCGGCCATCCGCTGGAGTGGAACCGTCTGCGCACGGGGCTCGAACAGGCGTACCGCGACCTCGCCCGCTTCGCCGTGGGCGAGGAGAAGATCCGGCTTGTGGACCGCGCAAACCAGGTTCGTCCGATGACGGCGGTCTGATGGAGCGTGACACGGTGGTCCGCTGTCCCGGGTGCCGGGAGGTCATCCGACCCGAGGACCTCTACTGCGAAGCCTGCGGAGCGCCGATCAGCAGGCCGGACGGGGAGACCGGCCCGGGTGCGGTCGGGCGCGGATCGCCCAACGGTCCGGTCGATCGCGATGCCGGCAAGGACGAACGCGAGCACCTCGAGATCGCCTTCGACGACATGGCGGGGATGAGCGACCGCGGCCTGCGCCGAGCTCGCAACGAGGACGCCATGGCCCTGGCCAGGATCGAAGGCCGCGGCGCCCGGGTGCTGGTCGTCTGCGACGGTGTCTCGACCTCCGCCCGGCCTGCTCAAGCCGCCCAGGCGGCCGCCGAAGCCACCGTGCGCCACCTCGTCGCCGCCCTGGGCCTTGGCCAGTCGAACTTCGAACAGGCCATGAAGGAGGCTGTCAACGTCGCCCAGGGCGCAGTCTGCCGCGTGCCCTACGAGCACGACGGTCTCGGGGAAGGCACGGACCAGGAGGCGCAGGCCGAAGAGCAGGGACCACCGGCCACCACGCTGGTCGCCGCTCTGCTGATCGAGGGCCGCGTCACCCTGGGCTGGGTCGGAGACAGCCGCGCCTACTTCGTCGCGCCGGGTGAGGCCTGGCAGCTGAGCCACGACGACACCTGGCTGGAGGAAGTGATCCAGCCCCACCTGGTCGGCGAGGGGGGAGCCGATGTGGCGCTTCGGGCGCACGTCCTCACCCGCTGGCTGGGCAGCGACCAGGAGGGTAGTCCCGAGGTCTCGATCACAACCTTTCTGCTGCCCGCCGAAGGCCTTCTTCTGTTGTGCTCCGACGGACTCTGGAACTACGCTCCGACACCGAGCCAGATTCGCGAGCTCGTCTCCGGAGTCCCTGCCGATTCGAGTCCCCTGCAATTGACGCGGGGCCTGGTCGATTTCGCGAGAGCTGCCGGAGGTGCCGACAACGTCACGGTCGCCGTGGCGACCGTCTAGAGGATCGGCTCGAAGAGGAGGTGACGCAAAGAGACGCAGCGCCCGACGAGTCCAGGTCAACCGTGAAGGAGGGAGAGACTCAGGTGACCACGTTCACTGCGAACGTGCATCAGAACGCATACCTGCCCAGGGGCGAGGCAATCGTCCACGCCATCGTCGCGTTTGCAGCTCAAGAGATAGACCGCAGTCCGGCGGGCGCAAGGCTCGGAGGCGACGCTGTCGAGGTGCTCATGCTCGACTGCTCGGCTTCCATGGCCTCGCCGCAGGCCAAGCTGGATGGCGCGCGCACGGCCACCTGCAAGGCCATCGACAAGCTGCGCGACGGGACCTGGTTCGCCATCGTGGCGGGCACCTCGTTCGCCCGGCTGGTCTACCCGCCGCAGAGGTACGAGCAGGGCTCGAGCTCCTTCAGCCCAAGCCTGGCTCGCGCCTCCGAGACCACCAGGAAGGCGGCCAAGGAGTCGGTCCTGCGGCTGGAGGCCAACGGCGGAACGGCGATCTCCAGCTGGCTGACGCTCGCGCGGAGGTTGTTCGACACCTGCCCGGACGCGATCCACCACGCGCTGCTTCTGGCCGACGGCCGCAACGAGAGCGAGGAGGCAGAGCGGCTGACGGCCGAGCTTCGGCGCTGCGCCGGCAAGTTCCAGTGCGACTGCCTGGGCGTCGGCACCGACTGGGACCGGGGCGAGCTCCAGGCCATCTCCGACGCCCTGCTCGGGAGCACCGACATCATTCCGGATCCCAGCCAGATGGACGCCATGTTCGAGGCCATCACGGAGAAGGCGATGAGCAAGCGCGTCGGCTCGGTCGCCCTGCACGTGCTGACCCCGGTCGGCGGCGCCGTCAACTTCCTGAACCAGGTCTCGCCGGAGGTGCTCAACCTCACCGACAAGGCCACCTGGCGGCAGCCCTACGGACGCGACAGTGAGTGGCGCCCGGTGCAGGACGTCGATCCCGAGCGTCCGCTGCTCAGCGTCTATCCGACCGGCGCCTGGGCGAGGGGCGAGGAGCGGGAGTACCACGTCTGCCTGACCGTGCCGCCGCAGGAGGTGGGGCCGGAGAACGAGCTTCGGGCCGCCCGGGTGAGCCTGGCCGTCGACGGCCAGACCGCCGTCAAGGTGCCGGTGCGCGCCATCTGGACCGAGGACCTCGAGAAGTCGACGCGGATCAACCGCACGGTGGCCCACTACACCGGCCAGGAGGAGCTCGCCACCAGCATCGAGCAGGGCCTGGAGGCGCGCCGCTCGGGCGACTACAGGGCGGCCACGCAAAAGCTTGGCCGGGCGGCCCACCTCGCGCACCGGACCGGCAACGAGCCCAGCACGCGGCTGCTGGAGCGGGTGGTGCAGATCGACGACCCCGAGCAGGGCATCGTCAGGCTCAGGACCGACGTCAGCAAGGAAGACGAGATGACACTCGACACGCGTTCCCGGAGGACCGTCCGGTTGAGGAACCCGTCCCGGCAATGAGCTTCACCTGTCGCAGCGGGCACCACTCTCGGACCGACGACTACTGCGAGGTGTGCGGAGCCTGGAACCGCGACATCGTCGGCGTCGTCGCCGCGACAGCTACCAGGGCCAGCTCCGCCGAGCGCTGCCCGAACTGCGCCACTCTGCGCGAGGACGAGGACCGCTACTGTCCCAGCTGTGGCTACGACTTCGAGACGGGCGAGGCGCTGGAGCCCGCCCACGCGGCCCACATGGGCCAGGAACCACCGCCGGCGGCGGAGGCCGAGCTGGTGGTCGTCCTCAGCGTCGACGGCCAGCGGCCGAACGAGGCCGGCTGCCCGGAGCCGCCCGAAGACCGCAGAGAGCACATCTTCGCGCTGGACCGGCGATCACTTGCGATCGGGCGTGTCGACGCAGGCGACCTGCAGATACCGATCCACGGCGACCCCTACGTCTCCCGGCGCCACGCCGAGATCATCCAGCTCGGCGCCGGCTGGGGACTGCGCGACCTGGGCTCGACCAACGGCACGAAGCTGAACGGCACGCAGCTGGAGGGGTCGGAGATACGGGTCCTGGGAGCGGACGACGTGATCGAGCTGGGCTGCTTCTCGCGCCTCACCGTGCGCTCCCGCGCGCGTCTCGAACCCGGTCTCCCGCCGGTGCCGCCTCAGCCCGGGCGGGATCAGGGCGGCGGCGAGGAGCGGCAGTGAGCTCGGCCAGCCCCGTCATCCCGGGCCGGCCCTCGGCGCTGCGGGAGAGCGTCCGGGGTCTTCGCGAGCGGGCCTCCACGACGCCCGGGCGGCTGTGGACGATGTCCGTCGTGATGGTCGCGGTGAGCGGCCTGCTCTGGCTGGCCGGCAGCTCGACCGTGGTGACCGCCCAGGGCCAGGTCGACAGCATCGGGCACCGCTCCGGCCCGGCCGTCATCGACGCGCAGAAGATCCACGAGTCGCTGGCCGACGCGGACCGCTCGGCCGCCAACGCCTTCCTTTCCAGCGGCGCCCAGAGCTCCGAGCCTCGGCAGCGCTACCAGCGCGACATCGCACTGGCCACGCACGACCTGGAGCAGGCGGCCGAGCACAACACGGCCGGCAGTGAGACCAGCCGCGACCTGCAGGCCGTGAACGCCGCCGTGGCACAGTACACCGGCCTGGTGGAGGCCGCGCGTGCCAACGACCGCCAGGGATTTCCGATAGGCGCGGCATATCTGCGCGCCGCCTCCCGGTTGATGCACCAGCCGGGTGACGGGATCCTGGCGCGCGTGGACGCGCTGGCCGCTGTCAACTCCAGCAACGCGTCGGCGGGGTACGCGTCCCTCTGGTACGCGGCTGCGCTCCTGGCCGTGTTCTTCGCCTTTGCAGCCCTGCTCTTCGCGCTCCTGGTATCGACCCAGGGCTTTGTCCGGCAGCGGTTCCGGCGCCGGCGGAACAATCGGCTGATGGTCGCGACCATCCTTCTGGCGCTGCTCGCGGGTGCGATGGCTGCCCAGGCCCTCTACACGTACCGCAACCTGCAGGCGGCCGAGGAGAGGGCGTTTCCGCGGCTGCACCAACTCTGGCAGGCGCGCGCCACGGTTGCCGACATCAACGGCAACGAGAGCCTCTCCCTGATTGCCCGCGGCAACGGAAGCGCGTTCGACCAGGCCTTCAAGGCTGAGACCCTGCAGCTGGTCGACCGCCCCTTGACGGACGCCATAGTCGACGACGCCGCCGCCGGGCGCGTGCACTTCAAGGGCTTGCTGGCCGACGAGATCAGCCAGTCCGGCTTCCCGGGGGAGCGCGAGGCGGCCGTGAAGGCGCTGCGCGCCTATCAGCAGTTCCTGCTAGCGGACGCCGCGGTCCGGGCCCGCGCCGCCGGCGACCACGAGGGCGCGGTGGCCCTGGCGCTGGGTTCGGCGCCGGGCCAGCTCGGTGCCGCGTTCAGCGACCTCGACGCGGCCCTCGGCGCGGCCATCGCGATCGACCAGCGGGAGTTCGACGACGCCATCACGAGGGCGACTCCCACGGCGGCGCTGAACCTCGCCATCCCGCTCTGCTCGCTCGGCATCGCCCTGCTTGTGCTCTCGGGCCTGCAGCCGCGCATAGCGGAGTACCGGTCGTGAGGCCGGCGCGGTGGTTGCGACTGACCGCGGGACTGGCCCTGCTGGCCGCCGCCTGCAGCGGTCCGGGCGCCGCACCGACGGTCACTGCCGCCACCCCGCGGGTGTCGGCGTCGCCGGCGAGTGC
>JALYYF010000047.1 GCA_030946725.1 Candidatus Dormiibacterota bacterium | reverse complement strand
GAGGCTCAGGGTGGGAAGCTGACGCTCCAACTTGTGCGTTGGCGGCGCCAGCTGGCATCGGCAGTGCACCCGCGAAAGGCGAGGTGGACTATCCGGTCCTTGCCGGCAAGAGCGGCACCGCCTGCGCCTCGTACAAGCCCCGGTACGGCCCGGCGAGCGTCACGAGTTGCGCATGCGTGCCGCTCTGGACGACGCGGCCCTGATCGAGCACAACCATTCGGTCCGCATGGCGGATCGTTGACAGCCGGTGGGCAACGATCAGGACGGAGCGGCCTGCGTTGCGCGTCCTCAGAGTCGCCAGCACCGATGCCTCTGTCACCGGATCGAGGGCCGACGTCGCCTCATCCAGCACGAGAATTGGGGCGTTTTTGAGGAGCGCCCGCGCGATTGCCAATCGCTGGCGCTGTCCGCCGGACAAACGCGCGCCGCGAGGTCCGACGGGTGTGTTGTAGCCATCAGGAAGATCCCGAATGAAGGCATCCGCCTCGGCTGCTCGCGCGGCCTCCTCAATCTCGTCGTCGCTCGCATCCAAACGTCCGTAGCGAAGGTTTTCGCGCACGCTGGCCTGGAACAGCATCGGCTCCTGCAGCACAGCTGCGATCTGCCCCCGGACGGAGCGCGGATCGAACTGCCGCACGTCATGATCGTCGATCGTGAGCACGCCAGTGTCGGCATCGTAGTAGTTCAGCAGCAGGCTGACGACCGTGGTCTTGCCCGCGCCGCTAGCGCCGACCAGCGCCACCGTTTCGCCCGGACGGATACTCAGGTCGAACCCACGCAGAACGGCATGCTCCGGCGAATAGCCAAAGCTGACGGCGCGGAACTCCACCAGGCCGCACGCTGGCCCCATCGCCCGCTGAGTGCGTCGTTCCTGCAGTACCGGCTCGGCGTCGAGCACCTCAGCCACCCGCTCGGCACCAACGCGCGCCCGCTGCACAACCCCCATCAGGCGACTGAGGCTCTGGATCGGCGTGTACAGCGCGCCAAGATAGCCGAGGAATACGACCAGCCCGCCCAGGCTCAGGCGGCCAGACCACACGGCCTCCGACCCGAACCACACCACCAGCACGGTGCCAACGGTCGCCAGGATGTCGATAAGCGGCGTATAGAGCGCTCGTAGTCGAATTGACTGGAGGCGCGCGCTAAGGCTCCCCTCGGCGGCTGTGCCGAACCGCCCGCACTCGAAGGACTCACGCGCGAACGCCTTGACCAGGGCGATGGCAGACAACCCTTCTTCGGCCACCGAAGTCAGCGCACTGGCCCACTCGCGTACGGCTAGCTGCGCCGAGCGCGTCCGTCGCGCGTACACCACACTGCTCACCGCAAGCGCCGGCAGGATGGCAAGCGATACCAGCGCCAGCGGAGGGTCGAGGTAGAGGAGCATGCCCAGGAACAGCACGATCGTCAGACTGTGGGCGACCAGGTCCGCGATGCCCGACACGAGCAGATCCTCGATGGCCGCGATGTCGCCGGTCAGGCGGGTGAGCAGATCGCCCAGGCGCTGGCGATGGAAGAAGCGGAGCGACAAACCCTGGAGGTGGTCGTACAGGGAGGTACGCAGGTCACGCACCACCCGCGCGCCGACCCAGCCGCCCAGGTAGTCATCGGCGAATGACGCGATACCTCTTCCGAGTGCAATGCCGAGGTAGCCCGCGCACACCACGAGCAGCAAGCCAGCTTGATGCCCACGCAGGACATCGTCGATCAGCACCTTGAGCAGCCAGATCCTGGCCGCGTTCAGGGCCGGCCGGGCCAGCGTCGCGGCGAACGCCACCGCGAGCCGGCCGCGGTATGGTCGCAAAAGCGGCAAGAAGCGCCGGTACAACTGGTCCGTCACGGGGTAGCTACCCGCGCGAGCGCCCAGATCACTCGCTCACGCGGCGATCGTGCGGGCGGAACCAGTTAACAACCTCTGACAGCCGGACTCCGGCACGCGATGGATGTCGTCCTGGTGTGCAGTGCGGGCCGCCCCTGCTCAAGCGCAACTCAGGCGCCCTCGTCGGATCGAGACTGACGAGCCCTTGAGCAAGCCCATCCACTGGGCACTCCGAGAGGCGGCTGCCACACCAGGAGCAGGTCGCGTCGGCGACCCATGAGCGTGGGGCTGAGGGCGAGCACCGGGCAGTCGCACTTGCTGATCGGCCCTGGG
>JALYYF010000039.1 GCA_030946725.1 Candidatus Dormiibacterota bacterium | reverse complement strand
CGAGTCCGCTGTCTCCCTGGCTCGGGACGATAGCCCCGGGGACCGTCAGGGCTGAGTGTCGACCGGCAGCTCGGTGAGCAGCTCCTGAATCGCGATCAGGCGGGCCACGTAGGAACGTACGGGCTCTCCGAGCTCGCCGGCCAGGCTCCAGAGGGACCGGTTGCCCTCCGCTTCACGCACGTCCAGCATCCGGCGGTGAGCCGGGCTCAACTTGGCCCCCAGCGCCAGCGCGCCTTCGACGAGGCCGCCGAGCCAGGACTCGTACAGCGCCACCTCCTGCAGGCGGCGGTCCTCGGTCTCGGCCGCCGGGAAGGCGTCCACGCGGTGCTCGCCCCAGAGCCGCCTCAGGCGTGCGTGGTGTTCGCCCTCGGGGATCAAGCTCCGGCTGTGAGCTTCTCGACCACCGCGTCGGAGACCTGGCTGGTGCCCACCGCGGTGGGGTCGTCGCGACGAGGCTTCATGTCGTAGGTCACCGCCTTGCCTTCGGCTATCACGGCGGCAATAGCACCCTCGAGGGCATCGGCCGCGGCGCCCTCGCGCAGGTGCCGCAGCATCAGCATGCCCGAAAGCATCACGGCCATCGGGTTCACCTTGTTCTGGCCCGCGTACCTGGGAGCGCTGCCGTGAGTCGCCTCGAAGACCGCTCCGTCCGTGCCGATGTTGGCGCCTGGAGCCAGCCCCAGGCCGCCGATCATGCCGGCGCCCAGGTCGGAGATGATGTCGCCGTACAGGTTCGGGCAGCAGAGCACGTCGTACTCACCCGGCCTCAGCACCAGCTGCATGCACATGTTGTCGACGATGCGATCCTCGAACTCCACGTCGGGGTTCCGGGCCGCGACCTCGCGGCCGACCGCGAGGAACAGTCCGTCGGTGTGCTTCATGATGTTGGCCTTGTGCACCAGCGTCAACTTCTTCCGCCCGTAGTGGCGGGCATAGTCGAAGGCGTACTGCACGATCCTCTCCGAACCTGACACGGAGATGGGCTTTATGGAGAGACCGGAATCGGGACGGATCCGCTTCCGGGAGAGGGTTGAGATCTCCTCGAGCAAGTGGCGGCAGTCCGGCGTGCCCTTCTCGAACTCGATGCCGGCGTAGATGTCCTCCGAGTTCTCCCGGATGATCACGAAGTCGAGGTCCTCCCGGAGGTTGCGGGCTCCCGGGTAGGCCTTGACCGGCCGAACGCAGGCGTAGAGCTCCAGCTCCTGGCGAAGGGCGACGTTCACGCTCCTGAAGCCGGTCCCGACCGGTGTGGTGATCGGTCCCTTGAGGGCCACGTGGTTTCGCCGGACGGAATCCAGCACGTGTGCCGGCAGCGGCGTGCCGTACTGCTCCATCACGTTCTCGCCCGCCTGCTGCACGTCCCAGTCGAACTGCACGCCGGTGGCCTCCAGGACGCGGACCGTCGCCTCGCAGATCTCCGGACCGACACCGTCACCTGGTATGAGGGTTACAGCGTGACGGGCCAAGCGCCTCGCCTACTTCTTGAAGTAGTCGGTGTTGATCTGGATGAACGAGGTCCATTCGGCCGGCACCTCGTCCTCTGGAAAGATGGCGTCGACCGGACAGGGATCCACGCAGGCGCCGCAGTCGATGCACTCCTCCGGGTCGATGAAGTACATCTCGGCGGCGTCGTCGGTGTGAATGCAGTCGACCGGGCACACCTCCACACAGGAGGCGTCCTTGACGCTGATGCAGGGTTGAGTGATGACGTAGGTCATTCGAAGGCCATTCTATTCCCTGCTCGCAAGCGACCGACACGCCGGGCGGGGCCCGGTAAGCCGGGTCAGACCCGGACTGCCGGCGGCTCCAGAAGGGTCTGCAGCTGCGAGGCCACGGCGCCAAGCGGCTCCAGGCTGCGGCGGGCGCGGCAGACTATCAACACGCCCTCGAACGCGGACAGCGCCGTGAGGGCCAGACCCTCCGCCTCCTCCGGGTCCCGCCCTTCGGCGCGAAGGTGCTCGGCCAGGACCGTCACCCACCCCGTCATCGCCCAGTCGCACGCCGACCGCAGCCGCTCGCCGCCGGTCCCCAGGTCCAGGGCCACGGCGGCGATCGGACAGCCCTCCTCGAAGCCGGTCGCGGCCAGGTGCTCGCCGTAGCGACCCAGGAAGTGATCCATCCCTTCGGCCACCGAAGCGTGCTGCTCGAGGCTCAGGCGCAGCCAGCGCTCCACCGCGTCGGCCGATTCCTGTATGGCCTCCCGGACCAGCTCTTCCTTGCCGCCCGGGAAGTGGAAATAGAGCGAGCCGCGCGGCGAGCCGCTGTGCGAGAGCACCTCCTGGAGCCCGGTCCCGTGCGCACCGTGCCGCCTCAGGAGGTGGATCGTCGACGCCACGAGCCGCT
>JALYYF010000010.1 GCA_030946725.1 Candidatus Dormiibacterota bacterium | reverse complement strand
GCTCGATGGTCATCTCGACGTTGTCACCGGGCATGCACATCTCGATGCCTTCCGGCAGCGTGATGGCGCCGGTGACGTCGGTGGTGCGCATGTAGAACTGCGGCCGGTAGTTGGTGAAGAACGGCGTATGGCGGCCGCCCTCCTCCTTGGTCAGGACGTAGACATTGGCCTTGAAGTTCGTGTGCGGCTTGATCGAGCCGGGCTTGGCCAGCACCTGGCCGCGCTCCACCTCGTCCCTCTTCACACCGCGCAGGAGGGCCCCCACGTTGTCTCCGGCCTGGGTCTGGTCCATCGACTTGTAGAACATCTCAAGTCCGGTGACCACCGTCTGCCGGGTCGGGCGAATCCCGACGATCTCGACCGGCTCGTTGACCTTGTGAGTCCCACGATCAACCCGGCCGGTCACCACGGTGCCGCGACCCTCGATGGTGAACACGTCCTCGATCGGCATCAGGAAGGGCTGGTCGACCTTGCGCTCGGGCTCAGGGATGTAGCTGTCGACCGCGTCGAGCAGCTGGCCGATCTTGTCGACCCACTCCGGGTCACCCTCGAGCGCCTTCAGCGCCGAGACCCTGATGATGGGGATGTCGTCCCCGGGGTACTCGTACCTGCTGAGCAGCTCTCGCAGGTCCAGCTCGACGAGCTCGATGAACTCCTCGTCGTCCACCATGTCGACCTTGTTGAGCGCCACCACCAGGTACGGCACCTGGACCTGGCGGGCCAGGATGATGTGCTCGCGGGTCTGCGGCATGGCGCCGTCGTTCGCGGCCACGACCAGGATGGCGCCGTCCATCTGTGCCGCGCCCGTGATCATGTTCTTGATGTAGTCGTGGTGGCCGGGGCAGTCGACGTGGGCGTAGTGGCGCTTCTCGGTCTCGTACTCGACGTGCGCGATCGAGATCGTGATGCCGCGCTGCTTCTCCTCGGGGGCTTTGTCGATGGTGTCGAACGCCCGGAACTCGGCCATTCCCTTGGATGCCTGCAACTTGGTGATGGCAGCCGTCAACGTCGTCTTGCCATGGTCGATGTGACCGATGGTCCCGACGTTCATGTGAGGCTTGGTGCGCTCGAACTTCTTCTTTCCCACGTTTCCTCCTGAGTTAGAACCTCACGAATCCTGCGTCGCCCGCTACCTGCCGGTCCCAGCCCTACGGCCCACTGCCTCGGCCAGGTTGCCGGGCAGCTCCGCGTAGTGATCGAACTCCATTGAGTAAGTCGCTCGGCCCGAGGTCATGGACCGAAGCTGGGTAGCGTACCCGAACATCTCGGCCAGAGGGACGTTGGCCACCACGGCCTGCGAGGTCCCCTTGCCCTCCATGCCGAGGATGTGCCCCCGGCGGGACGAGAGGTCGCCCATGACGTCGCCGAGGTACTCCTCGGGCATGACCACGTCGACCTTCATGATCGGCTCGAGCAGGTACGGATCCGCCTTTCTCAAAGCGTCTTTGATCGCGAGCGAGCCGGCGATCTGGAACGCCTGCTCGCTCGAGTCCACCGGGTGGTACGAGCCGTCGACCAGCTTCACCCTGATGTCGAGCACCGGGTAGCCGGCCACCACGCCCGTCGCCAGCGCGTCGGCGATCCCCTTCTGGGTGGGATTGATGTACTCGCGGGGGATGCGGCCCTGCGTGATCTTGTCTTCGAAGATGAAGCCCTCGCCGCGCGCGCCCGGCTCCACGTCGATCTCCACGTGGCCGAACTGGCCTCGGCCACCGGTCTGGCGGACGAAGCGGCCGACCCCGTGCGCGGGGCGGCGGACCGCCTCCCGGTAGGCCACCTGCGGCTTGCCGACGTTGGCGTCGACCTTGAACTCCCGCGTGAGGCGGTCGACGATGATCTCCAGGTGGAGCTCGCCCATGCCCGCGATGATGTTCTGGCCGGTCTCCTCGTCCGTGTAGACGCGGAACGTCGGGTCCTCCTCCGCCAGTCGCTGCAGCGCGATTCCCAGCTTGTCCTGGTCGACCTTCGTGCGCGGCTCGATGGCGACGGAGATCACGGGCTCCGGGAAGTTGATCGACTCGAGCAGGATTGGATGGCCCTCGTCGGCGAGCGTGTCACCCGTGGTCGTCCCCTTGAGGCCGACCGCGGCCGCGATGTCACCGGGGAAGACGTCCTCGACGTCCTCACGCCTGATCGCGTGCATTCGCAGGATGCGGCCCAGGCGCTCCTTGCGCCCGGTGGTGACGTTGAGCACGGTGGAGCCCGCGCGAAGCCGGCCCGAGTAGACCCGGAAGAACGTCAGCTTGCCGACTCCCTGCGGGTCCATCTGGATCTTGAAGGCGAGCGCGCTGAAGGGCTCGTCGTCCGCGACCTCCCTCACGGCCAAGGTGTGGTCGGCGGGGTTGATGCCTTCGACCGCCGGCTTGTCCGCCGGTGAGGGCAGGTAGTCGACGACCGCGTCCAGCAAGGGCTGAACGCCCTTGTTGCGGAGCGCGGCCCCGCAGAGCACCGGCACCACGTGACCGGCTACGGTCCCACGGCGCAGGGCGCGCACCAGCGCGTCGCCACTGATCTCCTGCTCGTCGAGGTACCGTTGCATCAGGTCGTCGTCGTAGTCGGCCGCCGCCTCGACAAGCTCCTTGCGGTACTGCTCCACGCGCTCGCGCAGCTCCGCGGGGATGTCGGGGCTCTCGACGTTCTTGCCCAGGTCGTCGGTGTAGACGATCGCCTTCTGGGCGATCAGGTCGACCACGCCTCGGAACTCGTCCTCGGCCCCGATGGGCAGCTGCACAGGCACGGCCCGGGCGCCGAGCCGGCTGCGGATGGAGGCCAGGGAGGCGTAGAAGTCCGCCCCCATACGGTCCATCTTGTTGATGAAGGCGATCCTGGGCACGCTGTAGCGGTCGGCCTGCCGCCAGACGGTCTCCGACTGGGGCTCGACGCCGGCGACGGCGTCGAAGACCGCGACCGCCCCGTCGAGCACCCGCAGGCTGCGCTCCACCTCGACGGTAAAGTCCACGTGCCCGGGTGTGTCTATGATGTTGATCGAGTGGTCGCGCCACGTGCAGGTCGTCGCCGCGGAGGTGATCGTGATCCCCCGCTCCTTCTCCTGGACCATCCAGTCCATGGTCGCCGCGCCCTCGTGGACCTCGCCCATCTTGTGGAGGCGGCCTGCGTAGAACAGGATCCGCTCCGTGGTCGTGGTCTTTCCGGCGTCGATGTGCGCCATGATCCCGATGTTTCGGAGCCGCTCCAACCGCGTTCTGCTCCGCTCCAACTGCCTTACTGCCACCGCTGCGATTTCCTCTGAACCCCCGCTAGTACCTGAAGTGGCTGAAAGCCTTGTTGGACTCAGCCATCCGGTGTGTCTCTTCCTTTCTCTTGACGGCGCCCCCAACGTTGTTGGATGCGTCGACCAGCTCATAGGCCAGCTTCTCGGCCATGCTCCGGCCACCGCGCTGGCGCGCGAAGCGAACCAGCCAGCGGCGCGCCAAAGCCAGCCGGCGCTCGGGGCGGATCTCGATCGGTACCTGATAGGTGGCGCCGCCGACGCGCCGAGGCTTGACCTCGAGCAGCGGCGTCGCGTTTCGCAGAGCCTGGTCGAAGACGTCGAGCGGTTCCTTCTTGGTCTGACGGCCGGCACGGCGGAGAGCGTCATACATGATCTTCTCGGCCACTGACCGCTTGCCGCTGCGCATGACGATGTTCATGAACTTCGCCAGGGACTCCGAGTTGTAGACGGGGTCCGGCGCGACGGCATGCTTCTCAGGTCGGTTACGTCGTGGCATCGGCTACTTGCTCGCCGCCTTTTCCCGCTTCGCGCCGTACTTGGAGCGGCCCTGCTTGCGATTCCTGGTGCCGGCGGTGTCCAGCGTGCCGCGGATGATGTGATAGCGCACGCCAGGCAGGTCGCGGACGCGTCCGCCGCGGATGAGCACGACCGAGTGCTCCTGCAGGTTGTGGCCGACTCCCGGGATGTAGGCGGTCACCTCTGCGCCGGTCGTGAGCCGCACTCGGGCCACCTTGCGCAGGGCGGAGTTCGGCTTCTTCGGCGTTGCCGTGTAGACACGGACGCACACGCCGCGTCGCTGCGGCGAACCGCGAAGGGCGGCGGCCTTCCGCTTCTTGACCGCGGGCTTACGGCCAATCCGGATCAGCTGCTGGATGGTCGGCAAAGGTTACTCCAATAAGGATTTGATCCCAGCAAGCAATGGCCGGCTGGGCGACGAGCGATGAGTATACCGAAAAAGATGCCGTCACAAACACGGCGGGGTCTCTACCCCGCCGAATGGCACTCCCGGGCCCCATCAGTCTACAAAGAAGACGCGCGCGCGAGGCGCCGCTTACGGAGCCGACGCGCCGACAGTCGTGGCGACTCAGGTCAGACGGTCCTGCCAGAGAGGACTGGCGTGACCGTTCGAGGCTTTCTCTGACGCCGCACTGCAGCCGGAAGAAACCACCTCCCTACCCTCCCCGCAAGGAGGAGGGAGATGGAATATCCGCCCACAAAGAGATGGGGCCGCCCCATCAGGGGCGGCCCCACCCGGGGCCGAGGTCCTAGACGCTCAGGGTGTCCAGGTCGATCGGCTCTTCTTCGAGAATCCTCGCGGCCTGCTCGCGCTGCTTCTTGTAGTAGTCGAGCCCGGTACCGGCCGGGATCAGCTTGCCAATGATCACGTTCTCTTTGAGGCCGCGCAGGCGATCGACCTTGCCGCTGATGGCGGCCTCGGTGAGCACCTTTGTGGTCTCCATGAAGGACGCGGCCGAGAGCCACGACGTCGTGTTGAGGGCCGCCTTGATGAGTCCGAGCAGCACGGTCTGTGCCGTGGCAGGCTCGCCTCCCTCCGCCAGCACCTCCTTGTTCGCCTCCTCGTACTCCCACTGCGAGACGATCTCGCCGGGAAGCAGAGTGGTGTCGCCGGCCGAGTCGATGCGCACCTTGCGCATCATCTGCCGGACGATCACCTCGATGTGCTTGTCGTTGATGTCCACGCCCTGCGAGCGATAGACCTTCTGGACCTCGTCGACCAGGAAGGTCTGCACTGCCTCCTTGCCCAGGATGTGCAGCAGCTCCTGCGGGCTGATCGAACCCTCGGTGATCTGCTGGCCGGCCTTGACGAAGACCGGCGTCCCGTCCCGGCGCTCGAGCTCGGCGCGGACTCGCACGTTGTGCGGGATCACGTACTCGCGGACCTCTTCGTCCACGGCGGAGACGGTTATCTCCTTCTTGCCTACCCTCACCCTGCCGGCGTGGCGGGTGCGGATGACCGCGGACTCACTTCGGGCCAGCTCCTGGCCCTCCATGACATCGTCCCCGTCGCGGACCTGGATCTGCATCCCAGACTCCAGCGGGTAGGAGACCTGGAACTCCTCTCGCGAGGTGATCCTGACCTTGCGGCTGCCCTCCTGGCGGATGATCTCCAGCTCGCCGTCGATCTCGGAGATGATGGCCCGGCCCTTGGGAATGCGGGCCTCGAACAGCTCCTCGACTCGGGGCAGACCCTGGGTGATGTCCACGCCGGCGACGCCGCCGGTGTGGAACGTCCTCATGGTCAGCTGGGTACCCGGCTCACCGATCGACTGGGCTGCGATCACGCCGACCGCTTCCCCGATCTCGACCAGCTTGCCGGTCGCCAGGTTGCGGCCGTAGCAGTTGCGGCAGACGCCCTCGCGGGCCTCGCAGACCAGGATCGAACGGATCCGAATCGACTCCAGTGAGGAGGCGATCGCACGCCGCGCGGCATCGTCCAAGATGGCCTCGCCAGCGCTGACGAGCACCTCTCCGTCAGGCAGCACCACGTCGTCCGCGGCGATCCTGCCGGCGATCTTCTCGAAGATCGGATCGTTCTTCGCCCGCTCGGGATTGATGCCGTAGACCCAGATCCCGTTGGAGGTTCCGCAGTCCTCCTCCCTCACGATCACGTCCTGGGCCACGTCCACCAGCCGCCTTGTCAGGTAGCCGGAGTCCGCGGTTCGGAGCGCCGTGTCGGCCAGGCCCTTGCGGGCACCGTGCGTCGAGATGAAGTACTCGAGCACGCTCAGGCCCTCGGTGAAGTTGGCCCTGATCGGGAGGTCGATGATGCGTCCGGTCGGGTCCGCCATCAGGCCACGCATACCGGCCAGCTGGCGCACCTGCTGAATGTTTCCGCGCGCGCCGGAACCCATCATCATCCAGATCGGGCTGAACTTGTCGAACGCGTCCTCGGTCGCCTGGGCGACGTCCTCGGTCGCCCGGCCCCAGAGCTCGATGACCTTGCGATACCGCTCGTCCTCGGTCATCACGCCGCGCCGGTACATCCGCTCGACCTCCTCGACCTCCTTGTCTGTCGCCTCGAGGATGTCGGACTTGGTCTCCGGGTGCGGGATGTCCATGGCCGAGATGGTGATCCCGGCCCGGGTGGCGTAGCGGAAGCCGAGCCGCTTGATCTGGTTGACGGTCTCGGCCGTGACGTCGTTGCCGTAGAGCCGGAAGATCGTCGAGACCAGCCCCCGCAGCTGCTTGCGGTCGAAGTGCTGGTTCTGGAACTCCAGGGCGGGCAGGTCGAGGACCAGCTCGCCGTCGCTCATCGGCGGCCGCCCCACGGGCAGCACCTGGTTGAGGATGACCCGCCCGGGGGTGGTCACCACCATCTGGCCGTCGATCCGGACTCGGACCCACTCCTGCAGGCGCGCGGCGCCAGAGTGATAGGCCAGCAGCGCTTCGTCCTGGCTGGAGAAGGCCCGCAGCTTTCGGGCCGCCTCGCCCGTGGGCGCGCTCGTCCTGGTGGCCGTCAGCCAGTAGCAGCCCAGAACGATGTCCTGGGTCGGCGCCACCACGGGGTGGCCGTCGGCCGCGGACAGGATGTTCCGGGAGCTCATCATCAGGTTCTTCGCTTCCGCGATCGCACCCGAGAAGAGCGGCACGTGCACCGCCATCTGGTCCCCGTCGAAGTCGGCGTTGAAGGCGGCGCAGACCAGCGGGTGGATCTGAATCGCGGATCCCTCCACCAGCACGGGCATGAACGCCTGGATGCCAAGGCGGTGCAGCGTCGGCGCCCGGTTGAGAAGGACCGGGTGGTCACGGATGACCTCGTCCAGCACGTCCCAGACGGCGTTGTTGCTTCGCTCCACCATGCGCTTGGCGGACTTGATGTTGGTGGTGTAGCCCTTGTTGACCAGCTCCCGCATGACGAACGGCTTGAACAGCTCGAGCGCCATCTTCTTGGGCAGCCCGCACTCGTGCACGCGCAGCTCCGGCCCGACCACGATGACCGAGCGCCCGCTGTAGTCGACGCGCTTGCCGAGCAGGTTCTGGCGGAACCGTCCCTGCTCGCCCTTGAGCATGTCCGACAGCGACTTCAGCTTGCGGTTGCCCGTGCCGGTGATGGCGCGGCCGCGACGGCCGTTGTCGATGAGCGCGTCCACAGCC
>JALYYF010000003.1 GCA_030946725.1 Candidatus Dormiibacterota bacterium | reverse complement strand
GAGGCTCTAGAGGGCGGCCAGGGCCGTGCGGATCAGGTCCAGGCCGGTGTTGGCCTCTTCTTCGGTCAGCACCAGCGGGGGGCAGAGGCGAAGGGCTCGGCTGCCGGTGGGCAGCAGCAGAAGGCCTGTCCGGAAGGCGCCCTCCATGACCGAGGCCGCGGTGGCCGTGTCCCTCAGCTCCACCGCGAGCATCAGGCCGATGCCGCGCACGTCGGTGATCTCTCGGGGGAACTCGCCGGCCAGGTTCTGGAGCTCCCGCTTGAGATGGCCCCCCACCGTGGCGGCGTTCTCCATCAGGCCCTCCTCTAGCAGGTCGAGGGTCGCCAGCGCGGCCACGCAGGCCACCGGGTTGCCACCGAAGGTGCTGCCGTGCGAGCCGGGATCCCAGTTCATCAGTTCGGCGGAGGCAAGGAAGGCCCCCAGCGGCATGCCCGAAGCGAGGCCCTTGGCCAGGCAGACGATGTCCGGCTCCACGCCCCAGTGCTGGTGGGCCAGGAACCTGCCGGTCCGCCCCATCCCGCTCTGCACCTCGTCGAGCACCAGCAGGATGCCATGGCGCGCGGTCAGCTCGCGCAGCCTGGGCAGGAAGTCGTCCGGCGGGACGAGGTATCCGCCCTCGCCCTGGATCGGCTCGACGAAGACCGCGGCCACGCTCTCCGCGGGCGCCACCGTCCCCATAAGGTCCTCCAGCCGGCCCAGGGCCTCGCTGGAGCTGATGCCCCGCGCCTCGGTTGGAAATGGCACGTGATAAACGCTGGGAAGCAGCGGGGCGAACCGGCGCCGCTGGGTGGCCTTGCTGGCAGTGAGCGAAAGCGCCCCCATGGTCCGGCCGTGAAAGCCGCCCAGGAAGGAGATGTAGTTGGGACGCTGGGTTGCATAGCGAGCCAGCTTCATGGCCCCCTCGATCGCCTCCGCGCCCGAGTTCGTGAAGAAGACGCGCGAGTCCTGCCCGGGCAGGCAGGCGGTGGTCAGACGCTCCGCAAGTTCGATCTCCTGGCGGTAGTAGAAGTCCGTCCCCGACATGTGGAGGAAGCGCCGGGCCTGGTCGGTGATCGCCTCCACGACCCTGGGGTGCGAGTACCCGGTCGTATTGACCGCGATCCCGGCTGTGAAGTCGAGGAAGACGTTGCCGTCGACGTCGGTGGCCCAGCAGCCCTCTCCGCTGCTCATTACAAATGGATAGGGTCGGGTGAAGCTCGGGGAGAGAGCGTGGGCGTCGCGCTCGATGAGGTCGGCGGCGAGCGGACCGGGCAGCTCGGTGACGAGCGCGGGCCGGCGGCGGGTTGATGACCGTGTCTCCAAGAGCCTTCGGGAGAGGGTACACCTGGCCCAGGAGCACAGAGGCAATATGCCTTAGCCCCCGAGATTAATTTCGTACGGTGTCTTACCGTTAGGTTGTTGCCGGGCCGGTGTCCCAGCAGAAGAGTAAGCGGAGAGGGTATTTCGAGCCCGTCAGCTGGAGGGAGCCTTGCGGATGAGTGCTACCGGGGGAGCCGTGCTCCCGAGCCGGGCGCGGCAGACGCGCTTTTGGGGTCGAGTGGTCGGTCTGGTCCTGATCGGGGCCGGGCTGATCCTGGTCCTCTACTGGGCCTCCGACTTCGTCGCCGCCGGCTTCCGCGAACGCGCCGACGAGGCTCGCTGGTCGCAGCTGCTGGCCGGTGGCCAGTCGGGCGACCCCGCCGCGCTCGCACGGCCGGTCGACGGCATCGACTTCCGGCTACAGGTGCCCAAGCTCGGCTACGCGGCAATCGTTCGTGAGGGCGTCGGCCTGGACGTGCTCGCCGCCGGCCCCGGTCACTACCCGGCGACCTCCTGGCCTGGGCAGCACGGGAACGTGGGCGTAGCCGCCCACAACGTCAACTGGATTCAGTTCAGCGAACTCAAGCCGGGCGACGATCTCGTGCTGCAGACGCGCTATGGGAACTTTCGCTACAGGATGACGGGAAGCCAGATCGTCACGGCGGACGACACCTCCGTGCTGCGCCCACAGCAGGACCGCCAGCTGACTCTGACCACGTGCTGGCCGCTATGGGCGGGCCAGTTCGCGACACGGCGGCTGGCCGTTTTCGCGAGCAGTTCCGGCTGACCGGCCCGACTGGGCTCGGACGGCCTTCTTGAGGAGAGAGGGAATGAGGAAATTACGAATGAGGCCGGGCGGCGCGGGAGCGCCCCTTGGCTGGTTGCGGCCGCTGCTGGCCGGGGGCGCCCTGGCACTGTTGGGTGTCGGGCACACGTCCGCGTTCGCGGCGGTGGTGCCCACCGCCCCGCCGGTCGCGCTGCCGTCCGCCCCTCCGGTGGCCGTGCCCACAGTACCGCCGGTCGCAGCGCCGACCGCCCCGCCGGTCAACGT
>JALYYF010000545.1 GCA_030946725.1 Candidatus Dormiibacterota bacterium | reverse complement strand
GACGCGCCCGCGACGGCGAGATCGGCCGCAGCCTCCGAATCGTCCGGCGCCGGCAGACCTCAGGCCTTGAGCCAGCCCTCGACGCCGCCGGCGACCTTGGCGGGCGTGGTCTGCGACTTGATCAGGTACTCCAGCGCTCCCAGCTTGAGCCCCCGATCGATCAACTCCCCCTCGCTGTAGTTGGAGAGGATGACCACCGGAAGCTGGCGGGTACGGTTGTCGTTGCGCAGGGCCTCCAGCACGCCCAGGCCGTCGAGCTTGGGCAGCCTGATGTCGAGAAAGACGATGTCCGGAGGGTCGGAAGTCGCTCGGGCCACCGCCTGTTCACCGTCGGTCGCGATCTCAACCAGGTATCCGTCGAGTTCCAGCTTCAGCCTGTACATCTGGGCCACGGCCGGATCGTCCTCTACGAAGAGGACCCGAACCTCGTCCTCATCCTTCCTCGGCACGGCCGTACTCAAGTCCTGCTCAACCTCCAAGACCGCCAGCGGCCGAGATGTCACCGGGCCAGCCATCCCGGGCCGCGCTCGCATCACCCCGGGTGGGGGCACCATGAGAACCGGCAGGCGAAATTGTGCACCTTGGGAATGCCATACGTCAGCATCGGAGCGGCCTGGTCGGACTGCCAGGGCTTGCAAGCCGCCTTGGCAACGTGCAGGAGCATTCCGGTGCCCGCGGTTGCTACCCTCCAAAGCGAAGGACCTTGAGCTTCCCAGGGGAAGGGGGGAGGAAGAATTCGTCTGCGGCAGGCGGGCTGGCCGTGAGCCTCGGCATCAGCCCGCGGCAGCCGCTGGCGGACTGGGCCGCCCAGGCCGCGGCGCTGGAATCGGAGGGCGCCGGAAGGATCTGGCTGATCGACTCCCAGCTCGCCATGAAGGACGTCCACGCCGGTCTGCTGCTCGCCGCCCAGAGCACCAGTCGCGTGGAGCTGGGACCCGGCGTGACCAACCCCCTGACCCGGCACCCGACGGTCACCGCCTCTGCGATGGCGGCGCTCGCCGAGGTGTCCGGCTCCAGAGCGCTGTTGGGCGTCGGCGCGGGTGACTCGGCCGTCTACGGCCTCGGCTGGAAGCCGGCCCGCGTCGCCCAGGTGGAGGCCGCGCTCCGCTTCTTCAAAACGGTGCTCTCGGGGGGCGAGGGCGAGTGGGAAGGTCGGAGTTACAGGCTGCCGGCGCCGCCGGCCGGGGTCCCGGTATGGCTGGCGGCGAGCCAGCGACGCATGTGTGCGCTGGGAGGCAGGATGGCAGACGGGGTCATCCTGATGGGACCGGCCGAGGAGGAGTCCGTGAGGCGCCAGGTGGGGTGGATCGAAGCCGGGCTGGAGGAAGCCGGGAGGACCAGGGACCACGTCGAGATATGCCTGGTGACGACCACCTCGGCGCGGGAGGACCCGCTGCGGGCGCTGGAAGACGTCCGATCCTGGGCCAGCACCGAGGCGCGTCTTCTGGCCGAGCACGCCGAGCTGCCACCCGCGCTGGAATGCCACCGGGAGGAGATCGAGCTGGCCAGGGCGGGCTACGACTACTCGGAGCACCTCTCGACCCACGCCGGACACCAGCGGGTGGTCAGCGACGAGCTCACTCGCACGCTGGCGGTCGCCGGCACGGCGGCCGAGTGCGGCCGCCGCATCGCCGGGCTTCTCGAGACCGGCATCGACGGCTGCATCTTTCCTCTGATGGGCTCCGGCCGCCTGGAAAGGCTCGGAGTCCTCCGCGACCAGGTGATGCCTGCGGCCAGGGCCGTCGCTCGGTGAAGAGCGCGCCCTTCGAGTACCGGCGCCCTGAATCGCTCGAGGAGGCCCTGGCGCTCCTTGCCGAGTACGGCGACGAGGCCAAGCCGCTGGCCGGAGGGCAGAGCCTGGTCCCCATGCTCGCCATGCGCCTTGCCCGCCCCGCGCTACTCGTCGACCTGGCGAGGGTGGGGGAGCTGCGAGGGGTCGAGGTGCGCGATGGCGAGCTCCGGATCGCCGCCATGACGACCCAGAGTGCGCTGGGACGCCTGCCGCTGCCCGGGATCGTCGCGGCGGCGCTTCCGCACGTCGGACACTTCCAGATCCGCAGCCGTGGTACGGTCGGCGGCTCGCTCGCGCACATGGACCCCGCGGCCGAGTGGCCCGCCCTGGCCGTGCTGCTGGAGGCAGAGCTTGAGGTGGCCTCGACCCGTGGCCGGCGCACGGTGCCAGCGGCTGATTTCATGCTCGGGCCACTCATGAGCACGCTCGAAGCTGACGAGCTGCTGGTCGCCGTGCGGCTGAGCGGCGCAGGCGGCGAATTCGGCTTCGAGGAGGTCGAGCGCCGCCCGGGCGACTTCGCGCTGGTGGGTGCCGCCTGCCACGGCGGCCGCCTGGTCGTCTTCGCCACCGGGGGGACGCCCCAGCGCCTTCGTCGCTGCGAGGCTCACCTCGACGCGGGCGGACGGGCCGCCGAACTGGGACGGCTGGCCGAAGAGGAGATAGAGGCCACCGGCGACGTCCATGCCAGTGCGGAGTACCGCCGGCGGGTCGGCGCCGCCCTGGTCCAGCGGGTGGCGGCCGCCGCGCTTTGAGGCTCACCCTCACGGTCAACGGGGAGCCTTGGGCCGGGGAGGTCGAGCCCCGCCTGACCCTGGCCGACCTCCTCCGGGACCGGCTCCGGCTCACGGGTACGCACCTCGGCTGCGAGCACGGGGTCTGCGGCGCCTGCACGGTCCTGCTGGACGGCGAGGCCGTCCGGTCATGCCTGGCCCTCGCGGTCCAGGCGGACGGCATCGCGGTCACTACCGTCGAAGGCCTGCCCGCCACACTGCTGCCCGAGAGCGTCTTTCAGTGCGGTTTCTGCCGGGGCGGCTTCGTGGTCTCCGCTGCGGCCCTGCTCGGAGACGGCCGCAGGCGGGATCGAGGGCAGCTGAGTGAGCTGCTGGCCGGCAACATCTGCCGCTGCACCGGCTACGGGCCGATCGTGGAGGCGGTGTTCCGCAGCCAGGGTTGAGCACCGCCACCACGGGGCCGTACCTGGCCGACCTGGACGTCCAGGACTGGCTGGAAGTGGCGTTCGTCCGCTCGCCCTATCCTCACGCGGCGATCCGAAGCATCAGCGGTGCGGGCGTCACCGCCGCCGATCTTGAGATCTCCGAGCTCGCGGTGGAGGGGCCGGGGCTCCATCCCCGGCCCTGGCCGCCCCTGGCCGCGGGAGCGGTGCACTTCGTGGGCGAGGCGGTCGCCGCCGTCTGGGCGGGGGACCGCTACCAGGCCGAAGACCTGGCCGCCCAGGTCGAGATCGAGTATGAGCCGCTGGAGGCGGAGCGCCGGCAGCTGCTCTTCGAACGTGAGTTCTCGGCCGGTGACGTGGAGGCCGGGTTCGGCCGCGCGGACGTGGTGCTGGAGCGCACGTACCGGACCGCCCGCCAGGTGCCTCTTCCGCTGGAAACCCGCGCCGTCTGCGCTCACCCGGACGGAGAGCGGCTGACAGTGTGGAGCTCGACCCAGGTCCCGCACATCCTCCGGCGGGGCCTGGCGCGGGCGCTCGGACTGGAAGCGGCCGCCATCCGGGTGCGCGTGCCGCGGGTCGGCGGTGGCTTCGGGCTCAAGGCCCACGTGTTCCCCGAAGAGCTCGTGGTGGCCGCGCTCGCCCTTCGCCTCGGGCGTCCGGTCCGCTGGATCGAGGACCGGCAGGAGAACCTGGTCGCGGGGGTCCACGCCCACGACAACGAGGTCCGGCTGCGAGCGGCGGTGGCATCGGACGGGCGCCTGCTGGCGGTCGAGGCGGAGCTGGACTGCGACGCCGGCGCCTACTCCGTCTATCCCTTCTCGGCGTCACTCGAGCCCTCCACCGCCAGCAGCGCGCTCTTCGCTCCGTACGCCTTGGAGGCGCTCCGGGTCCGGGCCGTGGCCCACACCAGCCACCGCTGCCCGGTCGGGGCCTATCGGGGGGTCGGCACGAACACCGCCGTATACGCCAGCGAGCGTCTGATGGACGCGATCGCCGCCGACCTGCGGCTGGATCCGCTGGAACTGCGGCGCCGGAACGCCCATCCGCACATTCCCGTGACCACGCCCTCCGGCCGCCGGCTTGACTCGGGCGACTACCGCGCGCTGCTCGAGCGGCTGGAATCCACCGCCGGCTACCACGAGCTGCGCGGCCGGCAGGCCGACGGCAGGCGTGCCGGCAGGCTCTTCGGGATCGGCCTGGCACTCTTCAACGAGCACAGCGGCACCGGAGCACGGGAATATCGCGAGCGGGGGGTCGCCGAGGTGCCGGGGGTCGACGCCTGCCGGGTCCGGGTCACCGAGGAGGGCCGGATCGAGGTCTATTCGAGCTCGGTCGAGATCGGCCAGGGGCACCTGGAGACCTGCCGCCGGGTCGTTGTCCAGCAGCTCGGGGTCCCGGCTTCCCGCGTCGACGTGATCGCGGGGGACAGCGACGCCTGCCCGCCCGGGACCGGGGCCTTCGTGAGCCGAGGAGCGGTCGGCGTCCTGGACGCACTGGTCAGGGCGGTCCGGGAGGCGGCCGAGCGAGACCTGCAGCCGGGCACCGACGTCTCGGTGGAGGTCGACCCCGAGCAGGTCTTCCCAGCGGGAGCTCACCTGGCGGTCGTCGAGGTCGACCCGGTGTCCTACGCTCCGCGTGTCGTCCGCTACGTCGCCGTCGAGGACTGCGGAACACTGGTCGACCCGGAATCCGTGGCCGGTCAGGTCCGGGGCGGGGTCGCGATGGGGATCGGGAAGGTGCTGCTGGAGGAGGCGGTCTACGGGGCCGACGGGCAGATCCAGACCGCCACCCTGCTCGACTACCTGGTGCCGGTGGCTCCCGACGTGCCCGAAATCGAGATGGAGCACCTCCAGTCGGCCAGCCCAAAGACGATCCTGGGTAGCAAGGGCGTTGGTGAGGCCGGTACCATCGGCGCCTTCGGGGCCGTGGCCAACGCGGTGGCGGACGCGGTGGCTCCGCTCGGCGCGGAGCTGACGCG
>JALYYF010000536.1 GCA_030946725.1 Candidatus Dormiibacterota bacterium | reverse complement strand
CGGCCGAGCCGGCTCCGAACGTCGTGCGGCGAAGCAGGTGGGCGGCCCGCGCCTTCTCCCTCCCCAGCGGAGAGCTCCAGTCCGCGCGGCCCTGGGGGTTGCCGGCGAGGAGGCGTTCGAGCTGGCGCGCCTGCTCGCCGGCGAGTCCCACCATCCCGGCCGCCGCAACGGCAGCGCCGGTCGCGGCAGCCGCGCCGAGGGCCATCCGCCGGCTGAGGACTGGACCGACCACGAGGCGATTCAACCGCACCGCCGTCGCTTCTCGATCAGCCCGAGGTCAACCCTTTGTAAGCGAGGGCGATCAGATCAACTCCTCCCCTCTCTCCCTCGCGAAGTCGGGGGAGTACCCGGCCGTGCCGGGGGAGGGGGTCCTGCGGAGGGATGACCAATCGGCCTACTTGCCCCCGCTCAGCCAGGCCGCCACCTGGCGGCAGGTGTCTGGCTCGGTGCCGAGCTCCTGGAGCAGGCCGTAGTCGACCGCGTGGCGCAGGGAGACCAGGGGGACGCCGTAGCGGGCGGCGGCCGCCTGCAGCTGGCTCGGCCGGCTGGGATCGCTCTCGGGCGCCGCGAGCTGGAGGAAGCGGCGGCGGAAGCGGCGCAGCCAGGTGGCACCGCGGTTGTCCATCAGCATCGGCTCGTCCCAGGGCCAGTCTGTGAAGAGGCAGGCGACCGCGGCCTTCTCGGCCCGGAACCCCTCCTGCCCGTGGATCGCGACCTCGCCCCAGGCGCGCACCAGGCCGAGCACGGACACCCGCTCGTTGGGATCGTCGCGTGCGCGCCGCAGGCAGTCGTGGGGGCTGTACAGCGCCCAGAAGCCGCAACGGCAGCGGCGGCCCGGCGAGGAGGGGCAGTCCCTCCAGGGCGCGAAGCAGGAAGCGCGGTTCTCCCCCACCTCCCACGCGTAGTCGACGGCCCAGGAGCGCAGCAGACCGGCCCGGACGCGCCAGAGGCGCCAGCCGAGGGCCTGGTCGGCGGGCTCGCTCACGACCCCGGGCTCACCGGGGATGGTTCTGCGGCCGGCTGTGGGCGCGGCAGCTGAAGAGGCTGCGGTTCCGGAATTTGAATCCGTTCGGTCTCAGGCGTTTCCAGGCCCATCCGCGCTTCCCTCCCGCAAGGTTCCCTCTTTTCTATCTCTCGGGGCCAGCGGCCGGCTCGCCGGCCCGCGCCCCGCTCTGCCCGACGCCCACGTCCGGTCGGACAATCCTCACCAGGGGCGCCCTACCGACCTCGCAGCCGCGAGCAGCTCACCCGGCCGGATTCGGCCCACATCGTCGGAACGGACTCTCGCCTCGAGCGCCCGCCGCACCGCCTCCGCGATGTCGGCTCCGCTGTAGGCCTCGGTCGCGCTCGTCAGCTCTCGCCAGTCCTCCTCGGAGATCGGCTCGAACAGCGACCTCCCGGCCTGCCCGTCGGCCCGGGCCAGGTGGACCTGGAAGATGGCCCGGCGCTCCCGCGCCGCGGGCAGCGGCACCTCGACCAGCCGGTCGAACCGGCCGGGGCGGGTGAGCGCCTCGTCGACCGCGTCGGGGCGGTTGGTGGCGGCCAACACGATCACGCCGTCCATCTCACGCAACCCGTCCATGTTCTCCAGGAAGGTGCTCACGATGCGGTGAGTCGCCTCGTGGGCGTCCTCTCGAGAACGGGCCAGGGCGTCCAGCTCGTCGAAGAAGAGGACCGAAGGACGTTCCCGGCGCGCCCAGTCGAACACCTGCTGAAGCTTCTGCTCCGCCTCGCCGTACCACTTGGAGACCACGTCCGAGGCGCGGACATGTATGAACTTGGCGCCCGATTCGTGCGCGAGCGCGCGCGCCAGCATCGTCTTACCGGTGCCCGGCGGGCCGAAGAGGAGGACGCCGCGCGGCGGGCGGGCTCCCCAGCGGCGGAAGCGAGCAGGCTCCTTGACCGCGATGCAGATGGCCTGGAGCTCAGACTTCGCCGCCTCGTGGCCGCCTACGTCGCCGAAGCTGATGACGTCGCCGGTCGGAGTCGGTTCGGGCTGGTACACGGAGCCCGGCGGGCGCCCGAAGGAGCCATTTCGGAAGAGCGAGGCCGCCGAACGGCCGAGCTTGCCGAGCGCCTCGGCCGCGGTGTCCGCGCTGGGGCCGTTGGCCGCCAGCTCGAGATCGGCCACAGGCGGGGCGGCGCCCTCGGGATCGGAGCTGTAGATGCCCTCCAGCGTCACCGAGATCACGCTGCAGAAGAGGTCGAGGTCCTCGTCCAGAGCCGGGCGGTCGGCGCGATGCGCGGCCACCCGGGGGCCCACCAGCGGCATCAGGACCGGCCAGACTCCGCAGTAGAGCACGAGCTGGTTCACCAGGCCGGTCGCCAGCATGTAGCGATCCTGGCCGGCGCCGTCCTGCACGAAAAGCACGTCCGCTTGCTGGCGCGTCCGGAACAACTGGCTGACGAGCTTGGGCGGCTGGATTGCGCCCAGCTGCTTCACGATGCCGAGCGGGGTCACCGCCAGCGCACCCCGGCTGGCGGTCGGGATCAGAGCCGCCGCGAGGGACACCTGACCGGCCCGGCTCCGGGCGAGCACCACAAGCCGCGAGAGAGGCGGCGGCAGCGCGAGCTGGCCGACGACCGTCGGCGGCATCCCCACGGCAAGGCGGGCTGCCAGCTCGGGTGACCAGCGCACGCTGGTCCGGTAGCCGGGCTCGGTGGCGGAGGGTGGTCCTGGGGGCTGCATCGTCCTGGTCTTCTTTGTACCAGTCTGGGGCGGTCATGGCGAGAAGTTGTGCTTCGTCGCCCGGGCGCCGCCCGGCCCCGGGGTCACCCCTGGCCGGTCAGCGTCGGGATGTCCAGCAGCTTCAGCGCCTCGAGGGTGTGACGGCCCTGGAAGTGCATGAGAACCACGCCGCCCCCTCCGTCGTAGATCCGGCTCACGATGGAGGGGCCGCTGAGCCCGGTCCAGTCAAGGGTGTCCACGTCCCAGAACTGAAGCCGGTACCCCTGTTGCGCGGCGTTTCGCTCGACCCGGCCCCCCGGACCGTCCCAGTCGCCGTATGGGGGCCTCAAGAGGTTGCAGCCCGCGTGCACGCCGCCGGTGATCTCGGCGCTCATCTGCGCGTCGGTCAGTTTCGGCAGGTCGGCGTGGGAATAGGTGTGGTTGCAGACCTGGTGTCCATCGGCCAGGAGCGCGGGCACCAGCCATGGGTACTGACGGCTGCACTGCCCTGTCGGGAACGTGATCGCCCGGACATGGCGCTGGCGCAGAAAGGCCAGGAGGTCCTGGGCGGCCGCCGGGCTCGTCGGGCAGTCGTCGAAGGTGAGGGTGGCCTTCCTCATGGTCGTGAAGGTCCAGTTCCACCTCTCGCCGCTCTGTGGCCGCCCCGCAGAGGCCGCCACTCGCACCCGGTAGGTCGTCCCGTAGGCGAGCTTGTGGGCACGGAACCGGATGGTGCGGCTGTCCGCCCAGTCCAGCCGCCCGGCCACCGCCGGCTCCACCTGCAGGGCCTGCTCGAGAGCCGGCCGGTTGCGAACCGGCAGGTTGAAGGTGATCCGGACGTCAGCGGTGACGGGGGCGTATCGCCCGCTGGGGGACACCAGCCGGGCTTCCGTCGGCAGATAGCTCTCCGCCTCCGACGGCTGGAGGCCCGCGGTGGCGCCCTCCGGACTGCGCGCCGAATCGGCCGCCGGGATCCATGGCGCCGGTCCACTCTGCTGGCGATGGCCGTCCGCCACGTCGGCGGCCGGCGGAGCGGACGACGCAGCCGGCGGGGTCGGCGAGCCGCCGAGCCGAGTCACCCCGGTCATGGCCGCCGGGCTCGGAAAGGGTGTGGCGGCGGCCTGGCCGGCCTGGTGGGCTGATGGTGCGCGGGCGCCGGCGAGCTCTTCACGGCTCGGCGCGTCGCTGATGGCCACCGTCGCCACGATCGCGGTACCCAGCGCCAGCGCGGTGGGAAGGCGCAGGGCGGACCTGCGCCAGGGTGCTGGCAACTACCTCTCCTCCTCTCTCCCTCTCGAACGCCGGGAAGGCCGGGCAAGTTTCGCACAGCACCGTCGTGCGATGGCGGCATCGGTGGCGTTCCACGTGCCTTCCGGCCTGTTAGCTATGCTCCGGGAGCACGAGGCCACTCGGAGGTCAGGAGGAGACAGATGGCAGGTCCAGCCGTTCACAAGCCAGCCGGGCGCCTGGGGCCGAGCTTCGGCACGGCGACCCAGGACGATCTGCAGCCCTTCCTCGGCGTCATGCAGATCCTCCACCACGAGCCGATGGGAACGGCCTTCAACAACCTGCTCCTGCAGCAGCTACGGCCCGAAGACGAGGTCGCACTGGCCCACGTGTTCGAAGAGGTGAGCACACTGGCGGCGCACCGGCTGATCTCGGAAGACCTCCTGTTCGACGCCTTCGCGATCGACAACTACTGGGAGCAGTTGAAGGGCACCGTGACCGGCATCCGCGAACGCTGGGGCAATCCCAAGCTGTTCGAGAACTTCGAAGCGATGGCCGGTCTGGCGGAGGAATACAGGGAGGCCCGGCCGCCCAAGCTCAGTCGCCGGTAGCTGGCTGCGGCAGACTCAGTCGACCTGCGCGCCGCAGGTGATGTTGAGGGCGGTGGCGGTCATGGTGCGGGCCCAGTCGGAGGCGGCGAAGACGGCCGCGTTCCCCACGTCGTCAAGGGTGGCCGCCCGGTTCAGCATCGTCCGCCGCTCGATCGCCTCGGTGATCTCCTCCCCCCCGTCCATGCCGTCGGGAATCGACTCCGGCACACCGGCAGTCTGCAGAGTCACGACGCGAATGCCGTGCGGTCCAAGCTCGGAGGCCAGGCTTCGCCGGAACGCCTCGATGGCCTGGAAGGCGACCTGGAGGCCGCCCAGGTGGTAGCCCGGCATCGGGTCGCCATATCCACCGAAGGCCATGATGACGCCGGAGCCCTGCTCGATCATTTGCCGCGCGGCCGCCCGCGAGGTCAGGAAGATCGTCCTCACGGCGGTCAACACCGGACGTTCGAAGTCCGCAAGCGCCATCTCAACCAGCGGCGTCCCCTGCACGTCGCCGTGAGAGATCAGGTTGAAGGAGATATCGATCCCGCCCGCCTTCGCAACGACGGCATCGGCGTGCCGGTCGACGGCCTCCTCGTCCAGCGCGTCGACCCGTGCCGTCTCGGCGACCCCTCCCGCGGAACGGATCTCATTCGCGACCTCCTCGAGCCGCGCCTGGGTGCGGCCGGCGAGGAACACCCGAGCCCCCTCCCGTGCAAAGGCCCGAGCCACCGCGCCTCCGATCGTTCCACCCCCTCCATAGATGACGGCGGTCCTGCTCTCTAGCAGCATGCTGGTCCTCCCATGATCTAGGCCGTCCGGGCCGTATGCGGATGCTCCGAGGCCGTGTAGATCAGAACGGCGTCGTGCGGGCATGCAGACCGAGGACTGAGGGGGCGTCCATTAGGTTGTGCGCATCAGCGCAGCAATGCCACTCGCCGCCGCTCCCGGATCGCGGCGGTGATCGCCACAAGACCGCTACGCGGATCGGCTGGAGAGGACCCTGATCACGGCGCTCATCGGTGGTTGAGAAGGCAATCATCGTCGCACCTCGACTCCCCGCTCGTCGTCCTGGCTCGACGTCTCCCGGCCGGAACCCCGGCCGCATATTGGACGGGCACCGCACTACAAGGGCCTTCGACCCTCGATCACCGCTGCTTAGCGTACGTTTCGGGTCCGATCTTCCTCACGTCCCAGTTCGAGCGCCCGCGCCTGGAGCTGCCCACGAGCTCGTGGTTCCGCGACAGCTCCAAGCCGCCAGGGCGGTAACGGCTGATCAGTCCCGCGGGGACATCGGCGGTCCGACGTTCCGCAGGCCGTAGCTATCGGTGAGCTGGTCGAGCCTCGCGATGTCCGGCGGCGCGGGGGGCGGCAGCCCAGGGCCTTCGGCCGGTCTCCCGCCCTCGATGTGGAAGCGCTCCATGCCGCCCGGCAGGACCAGCTCCAGGATCTTGGCCGGCGCATCGCCCTCCACCACGAACGAGTGGGGGATGTCCCTGGGCAGGAACACGAACGAGCCCGGCCCTGCCTCGAACCGCCGGT
>JALYYF010000535.1 GCA_030946725.1 Candidatus Dormiibacterota bacterium | reverse complement strand
CCGCGATGTCCGTTTAGGTACTCTTACCCAGGTTGTCGGCACTCCTCGAGTTCAACGGTGTGACCCAGATGTATGGGGCGAGGGTCGCGCTGGACGATGTGAACCTCGCACTTCAGCCTGGTGAATTCGCCTTCCTCGTCGGTCCCACCGGCGCCGGTAAGACGACCCTGCTGAAGCTGGTCAACCGGGAGATCCGGCCCACGTCCGGTGAGGTCTGGGTCGACGGGCTCCCGGCCCATGCTCTGCGAGCGGCCAAGGTGCCGGACCTCCGGCGCCGTGTGGGCGTGATCTTCCAGGACTTCAAGCTGCTGCCCAGGCTGACCGCGCAGGAGAACGTCGCCTTCGGTCTCCAGGTCACCGACCTCAGCGTCTCCGACGGTGAGGCCCAGGAGCGAGCCCTGGACGTCCTTGACGCGGTCGGGCTCGGCGACCGGCCTGACGCGTTCCCTAACGAGCTGTCGGGTGGCCAGCAGCAGAGGGTCTCGATCGCCCGCGCGCTGGTCTCTCAACCCCGGATGCTGGTGGCCGACGAGCCGACCGGCAACCTGGACCTCGAGACCGCCTGGCAGGTGATGACGCTGCTGCAGGACGTGTCGAGATTCGGCACCGCAGTCCTGGTCGCCACCCACAACGTCGAGATCGTGAAGCGCCTGCAGAGGCGGGTTCTGACACTGGTGCACGGCCGGCTGGTCCGAGACCAGCCCGCGGGTCGGGTCGGGAGGTTGGGATGGGCGGCCAAGTCCTGAGGCCGGCCTTTCCAAAGCGTCGGATCTGGCTGACCGTTCTGCGCAACGGAGTGCGCTACCTGTTCGGGGGTGCGGTCAGGAGCTGGACCCGGAACCTCGGCACGATCGCACCCGCGCTCGGGTCGATGACCATCCTGCTGCTGCTGACCGGGTTTGCCGGGCTCGGCTGGTACACGCTCCACAGTGCGGCCGCCCGGGCTTCGGCGGACGCCGCCGTGCTGAATGTGTACCTGCGGGACGACGCCAACCAGGCCGACGTCGACAGGCTCAGAGCCAAGCTGACCGCCGACTCTCGAGTGAGCCGGGTCACCTACGTCAGCAAGGCGGAGGCGCTGAAGAGGGCCGCTCGCCGGCCCGGTCTGCCGGACCTCACCGGCGTGACGGATCCCAACCCCTTCCCGGCGAGTCTCGATCTCACCCTTCGACAGGTGCAGGAGGTGGGTGGGGTGGCCGCCTCGGTGCAGCATGATCCGGCCGTGGACCCCGTGCTGGCCACCTCCTATGAACCCGGCACCTACCAGCGTCTGCAGCAGGTCCTCACATGGGTCGGGGTGGGCGGAGCCGTGCTGGTGCTGCTGCTGGCCTTCGTCGCCGTGACCGTGACGGCGAACGGCGTGAGGGCGGCGGTACATGCGCGCCGAGACGAGGTCGTGATCATGCAGCTGGTGGGCGCCAGGCGCTGGATGGTTCGCGGGCCCTTCGTCATCGAGGGGGCGCTGACCGGAGCCATAGCGGGCATCCTGGCCGGCATCTTCACTCTGGCGCTGGGCCTGGCCGTGGTCCGCCTCGGGGCCGCCAACTTCGCACAGATCGCGCCCGGGCTCACCGGAAGCGTGGCACTGCTGACCGCCGGCCTTGTGGTCCTGGCCGGCGTGGCCCTCGGCTCGGGCTCCTCACTGCTCGGTCTGCGGCGTCACCTCGAGAGCTAGGGCGAGTCTGCTAGGCCGCCTCGGCCGACGGCTCCGTCTCGGGCACCTTGCCGAAATATCGTCTCAGTGAGCCCAGACGGGTCAGGGCGACGATCACGATCGCCACCGAGCTGTCGATGATGCAGTAGCCGCCGGCGATCGCTGAAGGCGGGTTGCCGGACGGGAGGTGGTGGATCGGCGCGATCGGCAGCCAGTACCAGTCTCCTGCCAGCGTGCCGACGATCTCGAGGTCTGTGGTTGCGATGAAGATGGCCGCGAAGAGCGCATAGCGGGGCGAGCGCAGGAGGAACCAGGCGAACACCGGGAGACATAGGGCTCCCTGTACGTCGAGCCGGTGGGTCCAGACCGGGAGCACCGTCAGGCCCGCGAGCGCCCAGGTCGCGCAGAGCCCGAGCACCACCATGGCCGCCCGGCGTCCAAAGCGCTGGAAGACGGGCGTGGCGGCGGCTGTGATGCCGAAGAAATAGACCAGTCCGTGGCCCGGGGGGACGTAGAGCGGGATGTTGTGGAGCCGGTAGCGGTAGACACCCCAGATCAGGCTGCCGAAGACCTCGAACCCGGTGGCGACCACGACGCATAGCCAGACCTGCCGCCGCTGCGACCGCTCCAGCCGCCGGGTGCAGAGCCAGAGGACTCCGAAGGTTAGCAGCCCCAGCCCGCACTGCGGCCAGAAGCCGGCCAGCAGGGAATCGAGGACCAGCAGTATGGCCGTGTAGCCGAGCAGGAAGATGTGTAGCCAGTAAGGCCGAACCCACCCGATCACCACACGAAGGGTACGTACCGGCGGAGCCGGAGGAAGGTCCGGCGTCAGCCGGGCTTCGGCGGGCCGATCGAGCTGTCGTCTATCGCGCGTTGATCACCTCGCCGAATGGTGCCCAGTGATCGACCTCCCACTTCTGCAGCTGCTCCTGCTGGATCGGGAAATGGTCCGTCCTGGTCGTCTTGACCACGGACCCAGGGAGGAGCAGGGGGTTGTTGCTCTCGTTCAGCGTGCAGCACGAGATGTCCATGACGTGCTTCCGGGTCAGGTCACTGCCCGCCTGCTTGAGGACGTCGACCATCGTGAAGGCGCTGGCCATCCCGAAAGCGCAGAAGGAATCCGCCCCTGAGGGGTCGCAGCCGTTCCCGTACTTGGTCATCACGTCTCTGAAGAGCTTGACGCCCGCGTCGTTGCCCCACTTGGCTGAGTCGAGAGGGTCCTTCAGATACGTCGTGGTGATCATGCCGTCGACGCCGGCGCTGGTGCCCAGCTGTCTGACCACGCTCCGCCAGGTGGAGCTGGATCCCGACACGTTGTTCATGTAGACCCTGGGTTTCCATCCGCTCTTCACCGCGTTGGTCACGGCGTTCGCCGCGTAGCTGGGCGTGGCGGCCACGTAGAAGGTGTCGGCGCCGCTGGCCTTCAGCTTGTTGACCTGCGAGCTCATGTCCACGGGATCGTTGGCGTTGTAGGTCGCGGTGTCGACGATCATCGAGCCGGCCTTGTCGCCCAGGCCCTGTTTGATCCCGTTCAGGTAGTCCTTGCCGTAGTCGTCGTTCTGGTAGAGGATCCCGACCTTGTCCGACGGCTCACTCCGCAATATGTACTTGGCGTAGATCTTGCCCTCGGTCACGTAGTCGGGCTGCCAACCCAGCGTCCAGGGGTACTGCTTGTAGTCGGCTCCCCAGTGGCTGGACCCGGTGAAGACAAAGAGCTGGGGAACCTGCTGCTGGTTGTAATAGTCCCGGACCGCGAGGTTGGGGGACGTGCCGAGGCTGCCGAATGTCAGGAAGACCTTGTCCTCCTGGACCAGCTCGCGAGCCTTGGCGGGCGTGTTGGCGGGCGTGTAGACGTCGTCCACGACCAGGTACTTGATCTTCCGGCCGTTGACGCCGCCCTTTTCGTTGTTGACGTACTCGAAGTAAGCGTTGGCGCCCTTCGCCACGGCGTAGTAGGCCGACGCCGAGCCGCTGATCGGATATGTCGCGCCGAGCGTGATCGTGTCCTTGGTGACCCCAGGGTCCGTTTTGGCCTGCTGCGAGCTCGACTGTTGAGC
>JALYYF010000522.1 GCA_030946725.1 Candidatus Dormiibacterota bacterium | reverse complement strand
GGGCTGGGCCGGGTCGGGCCTTGGAGTCTCGGCGCTGGCCCCGGCCAGCTCGCCGTCCGGTACGGTGCAGGACGCGGCCCTCGTCAGGGCCTCGGCTCCCAGGCAGCCACTGATCGGAGCCGACCGGCTGGTCTGGCTCTTCGTGGTCCAGGGCGCCTTTCCCGTCTACCGGATGAGGCCGCTCGTCGCCTGCCCTACTCCGGTGGCCGGCACCGTGCCGAGATCGGCCTGCCGGGGCCTGCTGGGAGGCCTGACGGAGCTCGTGTTCGTGGACGCCGAGACCTCGCGCTATCTCACGGCCCTCCCGGTGGCCGTCTCGGGCGGTGGGATGACCATCCAGGGCACCGCCGCCGCCTCACCCAGGACGCTTCCGTTCGTCCGGACGCCGCAGGTTCCGGTGTCCGGGCCGTAACCGGGCGCCCCGGGTGGGCGTTCAATCGGCGTGGTCGCCATCATGGCCCGCCAGCTGCTCAAAATCGCTCTCTTCCCGCTCGACGCCGCTGGACCTTCGCGCTCCCGGCTCGCGCTGCGGCGAATCGGGCTGCGCTTCAAGCCGTACTCGTACGGCTTCTAGCCCGAGCAGCCAGGGGACCCCTAACACAAAGCCTCGGCCGTCCGGATCTCGGACCCCTGTGGTCCTGCGCGACCGCGTGGCGCGACTCGGGGGGCGCTCGGTCAGGCCGGCAGGACGGTCAACAGCCGCTCCCGCACCGGCTCCATCTCGGTCGCCAACTCCGCCCGCAGCGCGGCCAGGGCTCGTCGAGCGCCCTGCGCGGCGGCACGTCGAGTGACGACGCGGATCTGAGAGCCGCAGCCCCCCTGCGCCGCGGCGCGGCGGAGCTGCTCGCCCAGGCTCAGGAAGATGCCTGTCAACGCCAGGAGGTCCGCGGTCGCCGCCCCGGCGGGTGTGCTCTCGCGGATCTCCGGCGCCAGCCGGACCCAGCGGCGGAGGGCGGCCTGGGCCGCACCGGCCTCGAGATCTCCGACCTCGATCTTCAGGAGGTCCTCCGGGCGTCCGGCCAGCAGGCGGTGGACCTCCTGGACCAGCAGCCTGAGGTCGCCACCCTTGGCGATCTCGGCATCCGGAGTCCAGCTGCCGCTGAGGTCCTTCTCCACCCCGACGTAGGCGGAGAAGACCAGGATGCGCAGGTCGGGCGCAAGCGATCGGAGGATGGGGATCGCCTCTTCACCGGACATGACGGGCATCTGGAGGTCGAGGATCAGCGCCGCCGGCCGCAGCTCCCCCACCTTTGTGATCGCCTCCGCTCCGTTGCTCGCCTCGCCGACCACCTCGAGCTCGGGGTCGAGGCCCAGGCGCGCCGCGATGAGCGTGCGGATGTCTGCCTTGTCGTCGGCGATCAGGACGCGCGCGCATCGGCCCGCGATTTCCACGCTCGGCTTTGTAGCGGGAAGCGCGGAAGGAACGGGGACGGCTCTGTTAACACTCCGGAAAGAAGGTCGCCACCCGGCCCCGGGAGGCCGGGCGGCGAACCCCAGAAAAGGGACCTATGGGTCAGGAACGGGACCTACCAGCGGTACCAGCGACCCCCGCCCTCGCCCTGGCGCAGCAGAAAGCCGAGGGCCCAGAGAACCAGGGCCGCGATCAGGATGTACCAGAGGACATTCCAGGCGAATCCGCCACCGCCGAGGACGGCCAGGATGATCAGCAGAACGATGAGAGCGGCGATCATATGTATTCCTCTCCGTCAATAAGTTGATAACTTGACTATAAGACAACTGGAATATCGATCGCAACGGGCCGCGGGCGATCGATACGTGATCGCGCTCGGCGGCAACGCGCTGATCCCACCGGGCGGCATCGGCACGGCCGAGGAGCAGACCCGGACCGTCGCTTCGGCGATGGGCCGCCTGGCTCCGCTGGCGGCGGCGGGCGCGCAGTTGGTGATCACCCACGGCAACGGGCCCCAGGTCGGCAATCTCCTGCTCAAGAACGAGATCGCCGCCGACGTCGTCCCGCCAATGCCCCTCGACTGGTGCGTGGCCCAGACCCAGGCGACGATCGGGCTGGCCATCCAGAGCGCGCTCGAATGGGAGCTCCGCCGCCTCTCGGTCGTCCGCAGCGTGGTCGTCGTGCTGACACGGGTCCTGGTCGACCCCCTGGACCCCAAGCGCCTGCGCTACACCAAGCCCATCGGCCACCGGCTCTCGGCCGAGCAGGCCGCGGCCGCGAGCGACGCCCGGCATCGCTACGCCGAGCAGCCGGACGGAGGCTGGCGCCGGGTCGTGCCCTCCCCCGAGCCGGTGCAGATCCAGGAGGAGGCCGAGATCCGCCGGCTGCTGGAGGGAGGCGCCGTGGTGATCGCGGCCGGCGGCGGCGGCGTCCCCGTCGAGGTCGGCGAGGACGGGCGCCTCTTCGGTGTGGAGGCGGTCATCGACAAGGACCTCACCGCCTCACTTCTCGCCAGGCGGCTGTCCGCCGACACGCTGGTCCTGCTCACCGAAGCGCCGGGGGCGGCCATCAACTACGCGACCCCCTCCCAGCGCCTGCTCCAGCGCGTGACGCCCAGCATCCTGCGCGGCTTTCAGTCGGCCGGCCACTTCGGCGAGGGCTCGATGGGGCCCAAGGTGGAGGCTTCGCTGCGCTTCGTGGAGGCAGGGGGGCGCCGAGCGGTGATCGGGGCTCTCGACGACGCCGCGGCCGCCGTGGCCGGCGAGCGTGGCACGCAGGTGATCGGAAGATGAGCGCGGTCGGGGACACTAGCGGGATGCTGAAGGTGGAGCGGCGACGCGGCGCCTACCACGACTCCATCGTGCTCATGCTCGCCTCCAGGCGGATGCTGGACGCGCCGGGCGTCGAAGCGGCGATGGCGGCCATGGTCAGCGACGTGAACCTGCGCATGCTCCGGGACGCCGGCCTCTGGGAGCCCTCGCTGGACGGCGCCGGCCTGGATGAGCTGATCCTGGCCGCACGCGGCTCCGACCCGGAGGCGGGGATCCGGGCAGGCGAAGCCGCTCTGACCGAGCGCGCAGCCGCTTCGCCAGGCGGACCGGCGGCGGCCGCCCCGAGGACGATCCGCACCGCGGCCTCTTCACTGGAGGGCGCCAACCTCGCCCTGGTCTCCGTGCCCGGCCAGCACGCCTCCTGGTGCTGCTGGGACGCGCTGCAGGCCGGCCTCAACGTCTTCTGCTTCTCCGACAACGTCTCGCTGGAGGACGAGGTCCGGCTCAAGCGGGAGGCGCTGGGCCGCGGCCTGCTCTTCATGGGACCGGACTGCGGGACGGCGATCCTGGACGGGGTGGGCCTGGGCTTCTCCAACGTGGTCCCGCGAGGCCGGGTGGGCATCGTGGGTGCGTCCGGCACCGGCATCCAGCAGCTCAGCTGCCTGCTCGCCCACCAGGGCGCCGGCATCTCGCAAGCGATCGGCGTCGGCGGCCGCGACCTCAGTCCGAGGGTGGGCGGCCTGATGACGCGGGAGGCGATCAGGCGGCTGGAGGAGGACCTCGACACCGACGTGATCGTGGTCGTCTCCAAGCCTGCGCAGGCGCGGCTGAGTTCGCGCAAGCCGCTCGTCCAGGCGCTCCTGGCCCCGGGCCTCGACCTCACCGAGGTGGCGCTGCGGGTGGGCGGTGGTTCGCTGCCGCCAGAGCCAGACCCGCTCCCCTGGACGGGGCCGGTGCAGGGGATCTTCTCCGGCGGCACCCTTCGCGACGAGGCGGCGTTGATCTGGGGGTCCGACCCACGCTTCAGCGCCGTCGACTACGGCGCCGACGAGTTCACACGCGGCCGCCCCCACCCGATGATCGACAACTCCCTGCGGCTGGACGCCATCCGCCGCGCCGAGGGCCTGGTCTATCTCGACGTCGTGCTGGGCCGGGGAGCGCATCCGGACCCCGGCGCCGAGCTTGCCCCGGCCCTGGAGGGGCGGCCCGCGGTCATCGTGCTGGTCGGCGTCGAGGCGGATCCGCAGGGGCTGTCGCGCCAGCGCGCCACCTTCGAGGCGGCGGGAGCTCGCGTGCACCTGTCGAATTCCCGGGCGGCGCGGAGCCTGCTCGGCCGCGGTGCTCGCGCGTGAGCCTGCTGGGAGGTCCGGTCCGGGTGGTGAGCGCCGGGGCGGCGATGCTGGCGGACGCCCTGGAGACGGAGCAGGTCCGCGTCGACTGGCGGCCGCCGCGCGAGCATCTCGCGCCGGACCCCGAAGTGGACGGGGCCAACCGGCGGGCGGTCGCCCGCATGCTGGCGGCGCGGCCGCGGTGGGTCGGCGTCGGGGTGGCGCGAGAGGTCATTCCCGGGATGCGCGACGACCTCCTCCTGCACAGCGGCCCGCCCCTGCGCTGGGAGGCCGCCTCGGGACCCATGCGCGGCGCGCTGGAGGGCGCGCTGCGGCTGGAGGCCCGCTCCTCCGCCGACCTTGAGCCCTGCCACGAGCACATGGCCGTCGGGCCGATGGCCGGGGTGATCAGCGCCGGCATGCCGGTGGTCGTGGTCGAGGACCAGGCCAGCGGGATGCGGGCCTATTCCAACCTCAATGAGGGCCTGGGACGGGTCCTCCGCTACGGCGCCAATGACGAGGACGTGCTGGACCGCCTGCGCTGGATGGGAAGCGTGCTCGGACCGGACCTGACACGGGCCCTGGAGCAGGGGCCGATCGACCTCGCGGCCATCAACCAGAAGGCCGTCCAGATGGGCGACGAGCTTCACAACCGCCACCGCGCCGCCACCTCCATGCTCTTTCGAGAGCTGGCGCTTCGCGGCCTCTCACGGGAATCGCTGGCCTTCATCGACGGGAACGACTACTTCTATCTGAACCTGGCCATGGCCGCTGCCAAGGCCGCCTGCGACGCCGCGTCCGGAGTTTCCCTCAGCACCCTGGTGGTGGCCATGGCGCGCAATGGCACCGAGTTCGGCATCCGGCTGAGCGGCGCGCCCAGGATCTGGTTCACCGCTCCCGCCGCCGTCCCCGTCGGTCTCTTCCTGGGCTCCTACGGCCAGCAGGACGCCAACCCCGACATCGGCGACTCCGCCATCACCGAGACCTACGGGCTGGGCGGCTTCGCAATGGCCGCGGCGCCGGCGATCACCCGGGTTGTCGGCGGCAACGCCGAGAGCGCCCTGGAAGCGACGCGAGAGATGTACGAGATCACTCTCGCCGAGAGCCCGGTCCACCAGGTGCCCGCGCTCGACTTCCGCGGCACGCCGACCGGGATCGACGTCCGCCGGGTGGTCGAGACGGGGATCCAGCCCCTCATCAACACCGGCATCGCCCACCGCGAGCCGGGCATCGGCCAGATCGGCGCCGGCCTTGTCCGCGCGCCGCTGGAGCCTTTCCTCGCCG
>JALYYF010000520.1 GCA_030946725.1 Candidatus Dormiibacterota bacterium | reverse complement strand
CGCGACCGTCCAGCAGCCGAAGCGCACGGTCCAAAACGGCGTCATTGTAGGGAGGGTCGGCGAGGATGACCCCGGCGGCGGTCGCCTCCTCGGGCCAGGACGCCAGCCAGCGCTCGACGTCGGCGCGGGTCACCGTGGAACTCTCTCCGTAGCCCAGAGCCTCCAGGTTGCTGCGGATGACGCCGATCGCTCGGGGATCCCGCTCGATGAAGGTGGCGTGCGCGGCTCCCCGAGAGAGCGCCTCGATGCCGAGAGCGCCTGAGCCGGCGAAGAGGTCGAGCACGTGCGTGCCCTCCAGGCTGCCGAGCATGTTGAACACGGCCTCCTTCACGAGCCCCTGGCTCGGGCGGACGCCGCGCGGGGCGGCGAGGCGGCGGCCCCGGGCGGCGCCACCGTGGACGCGCAGGCCGCTAGACAAGGCGGGCGGCCGGCACGTCAGCCGCGCATTCGGATCGGCCCATCGGTGATCACGCCTATGCGGACCGGCGGATAGGCGGCTCCGGCCATTGCATCCCCGAGGGCCCTGGCGCGCTCGGGGGCGAGCGCGATGAGCAGCCCGCCGCTCGTCTGTGCGTCGCAGAGGAGGAGCCTCTCGGGCTCCGCAAGGCCGCCCCAGTCCACCGTCCCCTCCAGAGCCTGGTAGTTGCGGCGGCTTCCCGACGGGAAGAGGCCCGCTTCAGCAAGCTCGCGCACGCCGGGCAGCACCGGCACCGCTGCTACCTCGATCTCCGCCCCGGTCTGGAAGTTGGCCAGGTGGCCGAGCAGGCCGAAGCCGGTGACGTCGGTCGCGGCGGCAGCTCCGGCGGCAACCATCGCCTCCGCGGCCTGGCGGTTGAGTGCGCTCATCACGGCGACGGCCTCGCTTTCCAGCCCGGGCGGGCAGAGGCCTCGTTTCACGGCTGTGGCGACCAGGCCGCTGCAGAGCGGCTTGGTCAAGTAGAGCTCGTCACCTGCGCGGGCGCCACGCGCGGTCACCACACGGTCCGGGTGGACCTCCCCGGTGACCGCGTAGCCGAACTTCGGCTCATCGTCGTCGACGCTGTGGCCGCCGACCACCGGCACGCCGGCCTCGGCCAGCTTGGCGGCTCCCCCGGCGACGATCCGCTCCAGCAGGCCGCGGCCCAGCAGGGCACGGGGGAAGCCCAGCACGCTCAGGGCGAAGAGCGGCGTCCCGCCCATCGCGTAGACGTCGCTCAGACTGTTGGCCGCGGCGATGGCGCCGAAGGCCTCCGGGTCGTCCACGATGGGCGTGAAGAAGTCGACCGTCGAGACCAGCGCGCGGTCCGGTCCGATCCGGAAGACGGCCGCGTCGTCTGCGGCCGCGGTCCCGATCAGGACCCGCGGGTCGTCAACGGCCGGCAGCGCGCCGAGAACCTGCCCAAGCTCCACCGGGCTGAGCTTGCAGGCTCAACCGGCTCCGTGGCTGTACTCGCTGAGGCGGATCTGCGCAAGGGGTTCCATCGGTGTCAGCCTATCCCTTTGTCTCGAGCCGTCCTGGCGCCGAGGAGCGTCCCATCCGGAGGTCGGAAATGTCAGGTCACGTCGCGCTGGTCACCGGAGGCAACCACGGGATCGGCGCCGCCACGGCGCGCCGCCTGGCCGCGGACGGCGCAGGCGTGCTCATCACGTACCTCCGGATCCACGACGCGCCGGACGAGGGGATACCGGCCGCCTACCGCCGGCACCGCGCCACGAGCGGACACCAGGTGGCCGAGGAGATCGTGGCGGCCGGCGGGCGGGCCGAGGCGGTCGAGGCGGACCTGTCCGATCCCGAGACGCCGGCGCGGCTGTTCGGGCTGGCAGAGGCCCGGCTGGGACCGGTCGACATCCTGGTGAACAACGCCACCGGTTGGCTCGCCGACACGTTCAAGCCGTCCACCGTCGACCGTCTCGGACGGCAGCTGCAGCCTGTGAACGCCCGCAGTGTCGACCAGATCATGGCGGTCGACGCCCGGGCCTCCGCCCTCCTCATCGCGGAGTTCGCGCGCCGTCACGTCGCCCGCGAGGCGAGCTGGGGCCGCATCGTGGGGCTGACGTCATCGGGGCGCGAGGGCTTTCCCGAAGAGGTGTCCTACGGGGCGGCCAAGGCGGCGCTGGAGAGCTACACGATGTCCGCCGCCCTCGAGCTTGCGGGCTTCGGCGTCACGGCCAACCTCGTTCACCCCCCGGTCACCGACACGGGCTGGGTCAATGACGCGGTGCGAGAGTCGGTGGCGAAGGATCCTCAGAGCCTGGGCGTCGCCAGCCCCGACGAGGTGGCGGAGGTGATCGCGTTCCTCGTCTCCGACAGCGCCCGGCGCATCACCGCCAACCTGATCCACATGCGCTGATACCCCCTCACCCGGAGGCTGTCCGGCCCCCCACCAACCTTCCCCTCGGCGCGGGGGGAGGACTATGAAGGCGGCTCATCCTGCCTTGTCGAGGCGATCCAGATAATCTCGGCCCGCCTGTGCTCCTCCCTCAATCGGTCCTCCTCGCGACGCAGGTTCGCCGCAGTCTTATAGTCCTGGCGTCTGGTGGCGTCAGCCTTCTGCTGAGCCACCTCGTGAATGCGCCCTGCCAGCTCCTTCAGCTCTTGCGGCGGGATCCACGGCACGCCACGGCGATCCAGCAGCGCGGTCAGCTCCTCGTATCCGGCCTGGTCCAGCAGGACCCTCAGCAGATGGTCCAGGCCGGTCACGCCCTGGCCCTGCCTGGCCGCCTCTTCCGTGGCGCCCTGCAAGAGGCCGCCCAGCTGAATTGACAGTGACGGAGCGCCGGTCTCCCTCCTCGGGGGTCGTGGCGGCACCTCTCCAGAGAACACCCTGCGTTCGATCTCCGCTCGCGCACTATCGAGGCCCAGGCCCATCTCCTGGAGCACGTGAGCCGCGATGCCCTCGCCCTCGATGAGGATGCCGAGAAGCATGTGCTCCGTGCCCACGTACTCGAGCCCCATCCGGCGCGCCTCCTCGAAGGACAGCTCGATGACCTTCTTTACGCGCGAGGTCGGGATGATCTGCTGGCTGAGAATCCTCTCCTCCCGGCCGAGCACCGACACGATCCTCTGCCGCACATCGCCGATCGCGACGCCGAAATCGTCGAGCACCTTCGCCGCCAGCCCGTCCGGCTCCCTCAAGAGCCCGAGCAGCAGATGCTCCGTCCCGATGTAGCTGTGATGAGCCTTCATGGCCTCCTCCTGGGCCATGGTGAGCACCTTCTTTGCGCGCTCCGTGAACCTCTCGAATGGGTACATTCCGCTTCCTCCACTTGGGCTTGGAGAGGCAGGCGGCGGATGCCGCGATAGCCTGGCGCGGGCGGTCATGTAGGACTCGCCCGTCTTCAGCATCCGGGCACGGATGACTCTCTTGAAGTCTCGCCCCCGGGTCACGGCCGTCACCTCCTCGTGCCGCCGGCGTCCGCCCCCCAGCGACGGCCGCGCGGCCGAAGAGACGACCTATAGCGATCCGAGAGTCTTCCTCCCTTCGCCTCTGCGAGGACCCGGCTGGGGCGGATCTTCGAGGTTGGGCGCGGATCGGCGCCGACTCTAAAGTTTGAGCCCGCCCGAGACGATCGTCAACGCTCCCGGTGCGCTTTCAACCCCTGTAGCGCTGCAGCACCTGGTAGAGCGCTTCGATCCCGAAGTCGAGCGCCTTCACCGGCACCCGCTCGTCGGCCGCGTGGACCGTCTCCTGGCCGAACTCGGGCGGCAGGCGCAGCGGGAGGAAACCGTAGCCGCGGATGCCGAGCTGCCCGAAGTGGCGCTGGTCGGTGGCGCCGGTCATCATCGCCGGCACCGGGACGCCCCTGGGGTCCAGCTCCCGGATGACGTCGCCGAGCATGTCGAAGAGGGCGTCCATCCGGGCCTCGGGCAGGCGTGGCCCCACGTTGAGGATCTCGAGCTCGGGCTCGTGGCCGATCACCCTGCGCACCTCGGCGATGAACTGCTCGGGCTCGAAGCCCGGCAGCATCCGGCCGTCGAGGTCCACCGTCGCCTCCGACGGGATGACGTTCACCTTGTGACCGGCCTGGACGATGGTCGGATTGACCGTGTTGTGCAGGATCGATTCGAACCGGCTCGCCTCAGGTCCCATTGCGTCGAGACGCCAGTCGGCCTGCCCGGGCTGTAGGAGGGCGAGCAGTTGGGTTCGAAGAGGCTCCGACGATGCGCCCGCGATCCCTCGGACGTAGGCCTCGGCGACAGGCGTCAGGTGGACGGGCAGGCGGCTCCGGTCGAGGACGGAGAGCAGCGCCCCCAGCTTGCCCATGGTGCCGCCTCGGTGGTGGCGCGCGGCGTGGCCGCCCGGCCCACGCACCACGAGCCGGAGGCGGCAGGCCCGCTTCTCGGCCACCATGATCGGGTAGAAGGCACGGCCGCCCAGGTGCTGGGTTGCGCCCCCGCCCTCACCCAGGCCATGACGGATGCCGCTGAAGAGCTGCGGATGCCTCTCGACGAGGAACTGGGCGCCCTGGATGCCACCGGCTTCCTCGTCGGCCAGCGAGCAGAGGACGACATCGCCGGCGGGAGGCCGTCCCTCGTCGAGGCAGCGCAGCAGCGCGCCGGCCATCATCGCCAGGCCGCTCTTCATGTCGAGCGCGCCCCTCCCCCACACCCATCCGTCCACCAGCGCACCGCTGAAGGGGGGGTGCTGCCAGCGCTGGTTGGCCGTGGTGACCACGTCGACGTGGCCCTGCAGCAGGAGAGGCGGCGCCTCCCCCCGCCCGCGAACCCGAAGCACCAGGTTGGGCCGGTCGGGCGCCGCCGCCAGCATGCGCGCTTCCACGTCGCGGCCGGCGAACTGATCCAGCAGGAACTCCTGGCAGGGGCCCTCGGCGCCGGGCGGGTTGGTCGTGTCGAACTGGATCAGCCGGCGCAGGAGCTCGGCGGGGGGCATGGGCGGGCTCAACTTATCGCCGTCTGCTCGAGCCGCCGACGCGCCGCCTGCCGGAGGAGCTCCGCGTCGGCCGACTCCAGCACACGCTCGGCCTCCTCGCGCACCTCGGAGAGGAGCTCCGGCTGGCCCAGACCCTCCATGGCCTGGTCCGACACCCCATGCTGCCGCGCACCCAGCAGCTCCCCGGCCCCTCGCAGTCGCATGTCCTCGGCCGCCAGCCGAAAGCCGTCATGCTCCTGGGCCAGCAGCTCCAGGCGGTCCATGCTCTTCTTCGAGGCATCCTCCGCGAGCAGGAGGCAGCTCGACCGGGCGGAACCCCGCCCGACGCGCCCCCTGAACTGGTGGAGCTGCGCCAGTCCGAAGCGCTCCGCCCCCTCGATCAGCATCACCGTGGCGTTGGGCACGTCGACGCCCACCTCGACCACGGCGGTCGCCACCAGCACGTCGCTCTCGCCGGCCTTGAAGCGCCGCATCACGTCGTCCTTGTCCTTGAGCCGACCGTGGACCAGCGCCATGCGCAGGTCGGGGAAGACCTTCGTCCGGAGCCGCTCGAACTCGGCGGTCGCCGCCCTGGCCTCACTGGTCTCCGATTCCTCGATGAGAGGACAGATCACAAAGGCCTGCCGCCCCGCCCTGACCTCGGCCCGCACGATGTCGTAGGCCTCCTCACGATCGTCCGGTTCGAGGACTCTGGTCGTGACCGGCGTCCGGCCCGGCGGCAGCTCGTCGAGAGTCGAGAGAGCCATCTCCCCGTAGAGCGCAAGCGCCAGGGAGCGCGGGATGGGCGTGGCGGTCATGGCCAGGAAGTGCGGGCGTCCGGTCGCCGACTTGCCGCGCAGAAGCTCACGCTGCCGGGTGCCGAATCGATGCTGCTCGTCTACGATCGCCAGGCCGAGGCTGGCCAGCTCGACCTCGTCCTCGATCAGGGCGTGCGTCCCCACGAGCACGGCGCAGTGCCCGGAGGCCGCCGCGGTGCGCACGCGTCTGCGCTCCGGTGCCGAAAGCCCGCTGACCAGCAGCTCCACCGTCAGGCCGGGAAAGCTCGGCTCCAGGTAGGCCCGGAACTTCTCCAGGTGCTGACGGGCGAGGATCTCGGTGGGAGCCATCACCACGGTCTGCATCCCGGCCGCGTGCACCATCGCAGCCGCCGCCGCGGCCACCGCGGTCTTTCCCGAGCCGACATCGCCGTTCAGCAGGCGGTTCATCGGGATCTCCATCTGGAGTTCCTGGTAGATCTCCCAGGTCGCCCTCCGCTGCGCACGCGTCAGCTCGAAGCCGAGACCGGCCTTGAAGGCGTCTATCACGTCCTGTCGGTAGGGAATGGCCGTGGCCTTCTCGATGGCGATTCGAGACCGCGCCAGCAGGAAGGCGGCCTGCAGCTCCAGCAGCTCGGCGAAGGCCATTCGCCTGCGGGCCTCCCGCCAGTCGGACTCGCTCTCCGGTCTGTGACCGCGCCGGACGGCCTCGCCCACCGGGAGCAGGTGGTGGCGGAAGCGGGTCTCCTCCGGGATGACCTCCTCCAGCTGGTCCGCGAGTGGCAGGACCGCCTCCACCCAGCCCGCGACCCGGCGTGAGGTGAGCCCCTCGGTGAGGTGGTACTTCGGCATCAGTCCACCGATCCGTCGGGGGGCCCCTTCCCGGCCCACCAGCTCGTGGTGTGGGTTCTTCATCTCCAGGCCCGGCCCGAAGCGAGACGGCTGGATCAGGCCGGCGAGCGCCAGCCGGTCGCCGGCGTGCAGCTGCCTCGCCAGGTAGGGCTGGTTGAACCAGACGACGGCCAGGCGGCCGCCGGAATCGTCGCGGACCAGCGCCTCGGTCAGCTGCATGCGCCGCCGCGGAGTTCGCTTGGCCGCCACGCGCTCGATCTTGACCAGCACCGTGGCCTGACTGCCGGGGGCGACCTCGGTCAGCGTGACCGGCTCCCCGTAGGCCTCCCATCCGAAGGGCAGGTGAAGCAGGAGGTCGCGGACGTTGCGCAGCCCGAGCCTGTGCAGGCGGCGGACGTCGGCCGCGCTGATTCGCGGCAGGGTGTCGAGGGGACTGTCGAGACCAGGGCCGGGCGGCACGCCGTATAGCATCCAGCATCGTGACCCGACCTCCCGCCAGCCGGAGAGAGGACGTGGTGGATGTGCTCCACGGCGTCGAGGTGCGCGACCCCTATCGCTGGCTCGAAAACTCGGAATCCGAAGAGGTCAGAAGCTGGGTCTCGGCCCAGAACGCCTTCGCCCGATCGTTCCTGGACGAACTCCCCGAGCGCTCGCGGATCGGACGCCGGCTGGCCGAGGCCGTCGACCGCGGGGCGATGGGATCCTCGATGCCGCGGAATGGCTACCGGTTCTTCGCGCGCCGGAGCCCGGGCGCGGACCAAGCGGCGCTCTACGTGGCAGAAGCAGAAAGGGACGGGGCTGCCCGGGTGCTCTTCGACCCCAACCCCCTGAGCGCCGACGGCACCACCGCGATGGACTGGTGGATCCCTTCGCCAGACGGCGAGCTTGCTTGCCTGGGCATCTCCGAAGGTGGCAGCGAGGAGTCGACGCTGGTGCTCCTGCGCACGGCGAGCGGAGAGCTCCTGCCCGACCGCATTCCCCGCTGCCGCTGGTCAGCGGTCGCATTCGAAACGGGCAACGCGGCGATCCTCTACTCGCGCCAGCCTGAACCCGGCAGCGTGCCGGCCGGCGAGGAGATGTACCACCGCCACGTCTGGCGGCACCTGGTGGGCGGCGACCCCGCCGGCGACGTGGAGGTGTTCGGCCAGGGCCGCGACATGCTGGACTTCCCGGCGTCGATCTCCTTCTCCAGGGATGGCCGCTGGACGTTGATCGTCGTGGCCCAGGGCTGGGATCGGACCTCGGTCTTCTTGCGAGAGGGGACGGGAGAGTTCCGGCCCATCTTCGAAGGGCCGGACAAGGAGGTACACGCCTGGTTCGCCGGAGACTCGCTGCTCGCTCTCACGAACCTGGAGGCTCCCAACTACCGGCTGGTGCAGATCGACCCCGAGGCATGGCAGCCGGAGCACTGGAAGGACCTGGTTCCGGCGTCGGAGCACGTGCTGGTCGACGTGGCCGCCGGCGATCGGGTGATGCTCGTCCACCACCTCGTCGACGCCACCTCCAGGGTCTCGGTTCGGAGCCTCGAAGGGGCCGATCGGCTCGCGGTGCGGCTGCCTCCCTTCTCGACGGTGACCGGCCTCGGCGCCCACCCCTCCTCCTCCAACCTCACCCTGACCGTCGAGAGCTTCACCAGGCCCGCGCGCACGATCGACACCGAGGGGCGCGAGCTGGACCGTCTGGAGCCGCCTCCCGGCTTCGACGCCGACCGCCACCCGGTGCGACAGGTCAAGGTGCGCTCGAGGGACGGTACGGAGGTACCGATGTTCCTGGTGGGCCGTGCTCACGGCACCGGTCCCACGATGCTGACCGGCTACGGCGGCTTCAACATCCCCCGCACCCCTGCCTGGTCGCCGGTGGCGGTGCCCTTCCTGGAAGCCGGCGGTTTGCTGGCGGTCGGCTGCCTGCGGGGTGGCGGAGAGTACGGCGAGCTCTGGCACAGGGCGGGCATGCTCGGCAACAAGCAGAACGTGTTCGACGACTTCATCGCCTGCGCAGAGTGGCTGATCGAGGCGGGGCTATCGTCCGCTGGCAGCCTGGGCATCATGGGCGGCAGCAATGGCGGGCTTCTCGTTGGAGCGGCCATGACTCAGCGTCCCGACCTGTTCGGCTGTGTCGTGTGCCGCGTGCCGCTGCTCGACATGGTTCGCTACCAGCGCTTCAAGGTGGCCCAGCTCTGGGCTGCCGAATACGGGAGCAGCGATGACGCCGCCGAGTTCGGCTGGCTCCACGCATACAGCCCCTATCACCACCTGAACGATGACACCGACTACCCACCCACCCTGATCACGACCGGGGAGGAGGATTCCCGCGTCGACCCGATGCACGCGAGGAAGTTCGCGGCCGGGCTGCAGGCGGTGAGCGACCGACCGGCGCTGCTCCGGGTAGAACCTCGCGCCGGACACGGCCAGGGCAAGCCCGCGTCCAAGCTGGTGGACGAGGAGACCGACATCTGGAGCTTCGCCCTGGACTGCCTGCACGGGTAGCGATTCAAGGCTGAGGTCGCGCCTCCGACCGGGCCGTACTAAATTTCTCCTCAGTGAGAACACTGTTCACCTTTTCCGGCGAGGACTCGGACCCGACCGACGAGCAGATCGCTGCCCGCCACGAAGAATGCGACCGTGAAGGCTTCTGGCTGGAGATCCAGGACCCGGACGACGCCGACTATGCGCTGCTCCTAGACACCTTCCACTACCACCCCCTGACCGTGGAGGACATCCAGCAGGAGAACGCCCGGCCCAAGCTCGAGCAGTACCGGGGCTACCTGTTCGCGATCGTCTTCACGGCGCGCCTCGATAAGTCAAAGCTGGCCTATCAGGAGCACCACCTCTACTTCTCCAAGAATGCGCTGGTCACGGTGCACCACGGCCCGGCGCCGGAGCTGGCCTCGCTCCTTGAGCGCTTCAGGAAGACGCCCGACCTCACCCAGCGCGACCCCAGCTTCCTCGAATACCTGGTCATCAACGCGCTGACCGACGGCATGTTCCCCGTGCTCGACCAGCTCGACGAGCGCATCGACGCACTGGAAGACCAGATCATCGATCGGCCGACCAACCGGACGCTGTCGCAGATCTACAAGCTGAAGCACGACGTCATCGAGCTCCGGCGCATCCTGAGCGCCCAGCGCGAGGTCTTCCAGCACCTGGTCACGCACAGCGTCCAGTTCCACTCCGAGGACACCAGCGTCTATTACCGCGACGTCTACGACCACGTGGTGCGGCAGTACGAGACCGTCGACTCCCTCCGGGACCTCCTGACCGGCTCCATGGACGTCTACCTGTCAACCGTGTCCAACCGGCTGAACGGCAGCATGAGGCAGCTCACCGTCATCGCCAGCCTCTTCCTGCCGCTCACTTTCCTGAGCGGCTTCTTCGGCATGAACTTCGGCTTCCTGGTCGGAAAGATCACGAGTCCCTTCGCCTTCGCGGGCGGGGTCAGCATCATGCTGACGAGCATCCTGATACAGCTCTACGTCTTTCGGAGGAGCGGCTGGATCTGAGCCGGGAAGCTTCGGCGGGAGGGCTCTACGGGCGAGACTCCGTCACCTGGCGGGTCAGCCGCGAGCTGGCGCTCGTGCTGGCGGGCGGCCGCGCGCTGCTGATGCAGCTCGCACACCCGGTCGTCGCCGCAGGGGTCGCCGAGCACAGCAACTTCAGGCAGCGCCCGCTCCATCGCCTGCTGCACACCCTCGATCTACACTTCACGCTCACCTTCGGTGAGCGCCGTGAAGCCTTCGCCGTTGCCCAGACGATAAATCGGGTCCATCACGGTATTCGCGGCGCCGGCTACTCGGCGGAGGACCCGACGGCGCTCTTCTGGGTCCAGGCAACGCTGATCGACAGCACACTGGAGGCGTACGAGGCCTTCGTCCGGCCTCTCCGAGCGATCGAGCGCGACGACTACCTTCGAGAAGCCCCGACATTCGGACGTCTGCTCGGCGTTCCGGCCGCCCTCTACCCGCACGACTTCGCCGGGTTCAAGCGCTACATGGATGGGATGCTGTCTGGGTCGGAGCTGCGGGTCGACGCCCGGGCTCGTGAGCTTGCTGCCGATGTGCTGAGCCCAGGGGTCAGGGGCGTGCCGGACGTCGCGTGGGCACCGCTCCGAGCGCTGACAGCGGGGCTGCTTCCCCAGACTCTGCGCGAGGCTTACGGTCTGCCCTGGGGACGCCCACAGAGGGCCATCCTGGCAAGCGCCCGCTGGAGCCTGCCCAGGCTGATCCCAGTCCTACCCACCGCTATCCGGATCGTGCCCCACGCGCGTCGTAACAGTGGGGGCGTCCCACCCGTATCGTCGCGCGGCCAGGACACTACAGTTTCAGGGTCCAGAGTTCACCCCAAGCACCTGAAGGAGAAGTGATGGCTGTCCAGAGCCGAGCCGACGCGACATGGGAAGGCGACCTGCTGAGTGGGGCCGGCCACGTGACTCCGGCCAGCGGCGCGTTCCCAGAGCTGCAGCTGACGTGGAGGGCTCGCTCCGAGAGCCGGGACAGCGGGACCAGCCCTGAAGAGCTGCTCGCCGCGGCGCACGCCGCCTGCTACTCGATGGCACTGTCCTTGGGACTCGCTCAGGCCGGTCACGCGCCCGAGCGGCTGGACACCAGTGCCAGGGTCGGGTTCCAGGCCGGCGAGGGGATCACCGGCGTGGAGCTGTCGGTCAGGGGCCAGGTGCCGGGCCTGGACGCGGAGGGCTTCCGGCAGGCCGCCGAGGCGGCCAAGGAGACCTGCCCGGTGTCCAAGGCGCTCGCCGGCGTCAAGATCACGCTGGCCGAAGCGGAGCTCGTCTAGCGCGAGGCCGGCCCGGCGTCCGGCCTCACGGGGCTCGATGAGCAAGCAGCGCTTCCTGATCGTTGGGGCCGGCCTGGCGGGCGGTACGGCCGCCATGGCGCTTCGCCAGCAGGGCTTCCAGGGCGAGGTGGTGGTGGTCGGCGCGGAGGGCCACCTGCCCTACATTCGCCCTCCGCTCTCCAAGGAGTATCTGCGCGGGGAGGCCCCATTCGCAGACCAGTTCGTCAATCCGCCGGAGAGCTACGCGAGCAACGGCATCGAACTGCGCCTCGGTGCTCGGGCCGCCCGCATCGACCCGCGCGACAAGGTGGTCGAACTGGCCGGCGGCGGAAGGCTGAGCTACGACCGGCTGCTCGTCACCACCGGCGGCAGCAACCGGCGACCGTCCATCCTCGGTATCGATTTGAAGGGTGCTCTGCAGCTCCGCACCGTCGAAGAATCCGACGCGATCAGGGCCCAGGCCGGCGCGGGCCGCAGGGCCGTGGTGGTCGGCATGGGCTTCATAGGCTCCGAGGTGACCGCGTCGCTGCGCGCAATCGGGGTCGAAGTCACGGCGGTCGACGGGCACCGGTGGCCCTTGGCTCGCGTGCTTGGCGAGGAGGTGGGCCAGGTCCTCGCGGAGGTGCACCGGGAGCACGGCGCGAGACTGCTGCTCCAGGAGTCGGTGGCGGCTTTCGAGGGACGGGGGCGGGTCGAGCGGGTCCGCACCTCAGGCGGCAGCGTCATCGAGTGCGACTTCGCGGTCGTGGGGATGGGCATCGTGCCGGCGGTCGAGCTCCTGGAGAGCGCCGGCGCCGCAGTGGACGACGGCGTTCTGGTCGACGAGCTGTGCCGGACCAGCCTGCCCGACGTGTACGCGGCCGGTGACCTTGCCAACCACCGGCATCCGGTGTTCGGCCGGCTGCGCGTGGAGCACTGGAACAACGCCTCCAACCAGGGCCGCGCGGCCGCCCTCTCGATGCTGGACCAGGGCAGCCCGTACGACTACGTCCACTCGTTCTGGTCCGACCAGTACGACCAGTCGCTGGAGTACGTGGGCTTCGCCCGAGCCTGGGACCGGGTGGTCTTCCGCGGGTCCC
>JALYYF010000516.1 GCA_030946725.1 Candidatus Dormiibacterota bacterium | reverse complement strand
TATCCACAGTTCAGGTATCGAGGGCAGGTAGTTTCCCCGGCGACCGGCTCCAGCCCGCTTCCTAGGCTGGTCGGCATCCGGATCAGAGCACCGTGCGGAAATCCGATCCCCGCATACTTGGCCCAGGCGAGGGAAGGGGACGGTGAGCGCCGCGCTTGCAAACCAGCGACACAACCTGCCGGGGCAGCTGTCTCGGTTCGTGGACCGCGACAGGGAGCTGGCAGGCCTTCGCCGGCTGGTCTTGGAACAGCGGCTGCTGACGCTGGTGGGTGCCGGCGGCGTCGGGAAGACCCGGCTCGCGCTGAGGCTGGCCGAGGCGGTGCGCCGGCAGTTTCCGGGAGCCGTCTGGCTGGTGGAGCTGAGCTCGCTGGTGCGGCCGGAGATGCTGGCCCGGACCGTCGCACAGACCATCGGGATCGCCGAGCAGGGGCAGGCGGACGCGGTCGAGCAGGTGGTCGCGGAGCTGGGCTCTCAGCGCGTCCTGATGATCCTGGACAACTGCGAGCACCTGGCGGAGGCGGCTGCCATGCTGAGCGAGCGCCTGCTGCGAGCCTGCCCGCAGCTGACAGTCATCGCCACCAGCCGAGAGCGGCTCGGTGTGGGAGGAGAGCTGGTCTGGCGGGTCGAGCCCATGGAGGTGCCGGCGTCCGAACGCCGGTACGAAGCCGAGGAGCTGGCGGGGATCGGTGCGGTCGAGCTCTTCCTGGATCGCGCTCGGCGCAGCAGTCCCGAGTTCGTAATCGACTCCCACAACGTCGACCTGGTCGCGAGCCTCGTGCGCGGGCTGGAGGGCCTTCCGCTGGCCATCGAGCTGGCGGCGGCGTGGTCGGGGGTCCTTTCAACCAGTGACCTATCCGAGCGGCTATCCCACCGCTTCAGGATCCTGACGAGCCGCGACAGGACCATGCCCAGCCGGCACCGCAGCCTTCGCGCGGCCATCGACTCGAGCTACGACTATCTGCAGCCCGAGGAGAGATCGCTGTTTCGGCGCCTCGGGATGTTCACCGGCGGCTGGAACCTGGAGGCGATGGAGGCGGTCTGCGGGCTGGAAGCGGGCCAGGGGTTCGAGCCGCTGGCACGGCTGGTGGACCGCTCACTGGCTGCCATGCAGCCGTCGGGTCCCGGACCCACCCGGTATCGGATGCTGGGCTCGCTGCGCGAGTACGCGGTCGAAAAGCTAAGCGAGTCGGGCGAGCTGGCCGCCGCGCGCCGGGCCTTCTCCGCACACTTCCTCCAGCTGGCGGAGACCGCACAGTCGCAGATCTACCGGCCGGCGGGCGCCCGGTGGCTGTCCGTCCTCGACGCGGAGAGGGACAACTGCCGCTCCGCGCTGGAGATCGCCCTCGTCGACGACCCGGCTGCCGCAGTACGGCTTGCGGCGGCGCTGGCCGCCTACTGGGACTTTCGAGGCTTCTACACGGAGGGTAGGGTGCGGCTGACGGCGTGCGTGGCGGCTGCCCCCGAACCCTCGCGTCCGCTGGCGCAGTCGCTGCGCGGACTTGGCCTGATGGCGTGGGCCCAGGGCGACCAGCACTTCGCGACGCGTCAGGTCCGCCGGGCGCTGGCCGTCGCCGACCGTCTGGGCGACGGTGAGGGTGTCGTGCTCGCGCTGCAGCAGCTGGCGCAGATCCGCTGGGCGGTGGGCGACCTGGTCACGGCGCGGGCTCGCCTGGAACGGGCCATCCCCATCGCGCGCCGGCTTGCCAGCCGGGAGCCGCTCGGTCTCTGCCTCTTCCGGCTGGGGCTCATCGAGATGGCCGAGAACCGGTGGGAGGAGGCGGAGGAGCTGCTGAGCGGGAGCATCCACCTGGGTCGGGCCGCCGACGACTCGGAGCGAGTCGCCATCGCGTCGACGTACCTCGGGAGGATCTATCTCGAGACCGGGCGCCTGGATGAGGCGGAGTCGACGCTTCGAGAGAGCCTGACGATCTGGCGGGATCACGGGTCTCCGCGCCAGGTTGCCAGGATCCTGGACGCGATGGCGGCGCTTGCCGCCGAACGCGGCGACCACACACGGGCGGCGTGGCTCGCCGGCGCCAGCCGCGGTCTGCTGGACCGAGCCGGCGTCAAGGTGACGCGGCCGATCGACAGCGCGATGGAGGCCCGCATCCAGCGCTCGCTCTCCGCCCGGGGCGCCGCTCACGCC
>JALYYF010000318.1 GCA_030946725.1 Candidatus Dormiibacterota bacterium | reverse complement strand
GGGGAGCCTGCTTTCTGTATGACTCAGTGGCGTCCACGACTCCACAGGTGCCACAGACGCTCTGGAGTGATCGGCACCGTGTCGACCGGCTCTCGACGACCTGCCGCGTACAGGGCGTCCTCGACGGCGTTTGCGATGGCCGCCGGTACTGCTATCGTGCCGGCCTCGCCCGCGCCGCGGAAACCCTCGGGGTTCTGGGAGCTCGGCGTGACGATGTGGATGAGCTCCGGTTCGCAGGCCAGCTCGGGAGCGCTCGCGATCGTGTAGTCGAGGAATGTCGGCGACAGGAGAGTGCCATGGTCGTCGTAGAGGGCCTCTTCGAAGAGCGCATAGCCCAGGCCGTGCGCGTAGCCCCCCTGGAGCTGGCCCTCGACGATGAGCGGGTTTATGGCGCGACCTCCGTCGTGGGCGATCACGTATCTCTGCATCTGCACGGAACCGCTCTCGCCATCCACACCCACCACCGCCACGTGGCAGCTGGACGCGAACGCCGGCGCACCATGTGAATCCCAGGTCTCGCTGACCTCGAGTCCCTCGCCAACCACGTCGGCGAGAGCGACGCCGCGCCCCGGCGACCCGCGCACCAGAACGCCAGACTCGGAGAGGACGAGGTCGCCGGAGTCCGCCTCCAGGAGGTCCGAGGCCAGCTCGAGCAGTTTTCGGCGCGCGCTGGCGGCCGACAGCGCCACCGAGTTCCCGACCTCCAGCGCCGTCCGGCTGCCGGCCGTGACCTGAGAGAACGGCACCGCACGGCTGTCCCCAGCGATGACATCGATCCGCTCCAGCGGCCAGCCGAGGCGGTCGGCAGCAACCTGAGCCGCGAAGGTGCGATGGCCCTGCCCCTGGGGGGAGCAGCCCACGTAGACGTCGACCGAGGAGTCGGGACGGATCACGACGCGCGTCGGTTCGGGGCGCCCGAAGCCGGTGGATTCGACGCACATCGCCACACCCAGGCCGATCTGCTCGCCGGCCCTTTGACGGGCTCGCAGAGACGGGACGTCGACTCTTTCGGAGGCCAGTTCGAGCAGTGTCCGGTAGTCGCCGCCGTCGTACACGATGCCTGGAAAGCCTGTCGAGTAGGGCATGGCCTCAGTGGGGATCAGGTTCCGGCGGCGCACTTCCAGGGGGTCCATAGCCAGATGCCGGGCCAGGCGGTCCATGATCCGCTCGACGGCGAAGTTTCCCACCGGTCGCCCTCCGCCGCGGATGTGGGCGGCGGGCGGGCTGCCGGAATGGCGCTGAGACGAGGTCACGCGCACCGCCGGCATGCGGTAGGCGGACATCGTATGCACGGCGATGTTGCGGTCCTGCATCGCCCCCCCGGTCACGTAGGCCCCGATCGGCCAATCGACACTGCAGCGGAGGCCCAGGACACGTCCGGCCGGGTCGGATGCAACCTCAACGTCCAGTTCTACGGCGTGGGACTGGGCGGTTGTATGGCCGTCTTCCGAGCGGGTCGCGACCCACCTCACGGGACGGTTCAGGAGCCGGCTCAGCGCCGCGCACACCACGTATTCCGGGTAGGCGTTGTTCTTGGCGCCGAAGCTGCCGCCGACGTCATCGGCGACGACGGCCACCTGGGATTGGTTCAGCCCAAGACACGCGGCCAGAACGTCGCGCAGGCCATGGACCCAACCCACGCTGGCCCGGACCAGGAGACGCTCCTGGTCCTCGTCCCAGCGGGCGAACGCGGCTCGCGGCTCCATGGCGGCGCCCATGATCCTGCCCATCCGAAGGTGCTGGCTGACCACGACCGGGGCGTCTGCGAACGCGCCTTCGACCTCCCCAAAGCCGAACTCCTGGGTCGTCACGTGCCCCTCGTCCGGCGTCCCCGCCTTGAGGTCGACTTCGATGGCGTCCACAGCATCGGCCGCCAGGTAGTCGGCTTCGGCGACCACCGCGGCCAGCGCCTCACCTTCGTAGCGGACGGCTTGGGCTGCCAGGACCGGCCGCCTGAGCGGCAGCTCGGTCCCCGGCGGATCGGGCATGAAATCGTCGACCAGGCCCAGCTGCCCAAAAGTCCAGACGCCGAGCACACCCGGCATCTCGGCCGCCACCCTGGTATCGATCCCCAACACCCGCGCGCTGGGCACGCCAGCCCTGCGAAAGGCCAGGTGGAGGGTGCCAGGCTCCTGCTCGTCCCCCGCATACCGGCCCCGCCCGACCAGCAGCGGCGGGTCCTCGCGCCGCCGTAGGCGGCGTCCGATCCACGCCTGCCGCTGAGCTGACTCCGATCCCTTGGTTGACACCGTCGCCCTCGGAACATAGCATCCGCAGCATTCCACGGAAAACCATTTCCGGAAAAGGGTTGCCATCCGCGCTCTCCGACGTGGCGCGAGAGGCCGGCGTGTCCCTCAGCACCGCTTCGCGCGCGCTCGACCCGCAGGCCGGGCACCCCGTCCGCCAGGAGACCCGGCGGAGGGTCGTCGAAGCCGCGTCGCGGCTGGACTACCGGCCCAACCCGATGGCGCAGGCGCTGCGCGATCGCCGGCTGAACACCATCGCCGTGATCGTGCACGAGCTGCTGGACCCCTACTTTGCCGAGATAGTGCGTGGAGCGGCCGCAGAGGCGGCCGGCCACGGTTACCTCACTTTCCTTTGCAGCAGCCAGCGAGATCCCGCCGCGGAGAGCCGCTACGTCGGCATGCTGCGGCGAAGCCGGGTTGCGGTCGTCCTCTTCGCGGCCGGCGAGCTCGACGACCGGCAGGCCCGCGCGGAGATAGCGGAGCACGTCGCGGCCATCCGCCGGTACGGCGGGGCCGTGGTCGCCCTGGCCCCCCGAGTCGAGAAGTGGGCCACCGAGGTGACTGACAATGTCGGCGGCTCCCGGCTGGCGACCGAGCACCTGATCGCGCTCGGCCATCGCCGCATCGCCTTCATAGCCGGACCGGAACGCGTCCGCACGAGCAGAGAGCGGGAGAAGGGCTACCTGCGGGCGATGGAGCAAGCGCGCCTCGATCCCGTAATCGAACGAGGCGATTTCACCATGGGCAGCGGTGCCACCGCGACCAGCCGGCTGCTGGCGCGCGGGCGGATCACCGCCATCGCCGTGGCCAGCGACACGATGGCGGTCAGTGTCCTCGCCGAGTTGGCCAGACGAGGGCTCCGGGTGCCTGATGACATGTCGGTCGTGGGGTTCGGAGACATGCCCGGCTGGGAGTTTGCCCACCCGGCCCTCACGACCGTACGCGTCAACCTCGCCGAGATCGGGGCCGCTGGAGTGCGGCGAGCGCTCGCGCAGATCGACGGAACCGACCGCTCACCGCGTGTCCATGTGCACCCGGTGAGCCTTGTGCGCCGCGACTCCACGCAGGAGCTGCACCCGTCAGCATCGGCGCAGGCCGGCCTCAAGTCGAGGGCGCGGCGGCAACCGGCTACGCGCTAGGTGCTATCGCTGCCGTGGCCGCCCTCAATATCCTGACGTAGCTCCCGCAGCGGCAGAGGTTGCCGCCGAGCGCCTCTTTGACCTCGGCCTGAGTCGGGCTTGGATTCTCGGCCAGGAGCGCCTTTATCGTCAGGATGAAACCGGGACTGCAGTACCCGCACTGGTAGGCGGCGTGCTCCATGAAGGCGCCGGCAACAGGGTCGCCGGAGCCCACACCCTCCATCGTGAGCACATCACGGCCGCGCGCCATCGGCGCGAGGAGCAGGCAGCTTGAGACCGCTTGACCGTCGAGCAGCACCGTGCAGGCACCGCAGACGCCGATCTCGCAACTGCTCCTCACGCTGCGCAGGCCATGCCGGCGCAGCGCCGTGAGGAGGGCTTCGTCGGCCCGTGCCTCGAGCATGACGTTGGCGCCGTTGAGCCGGACGGGGAGTCTCAAGCCCGGCGGTCCATGGCGAGCAGCACCTGCTCGGGGGTCATCGGCAGGTCTGTGACCGGGAATCCGGACGCGGCCACGGCGTTGCCGAGGGCGGCCGGCACCACGGGCACGGCCATCTCGCCGAGTCCGTGGGACTCCTCGCCGGACTCGATGAACTCGTAGCCGAGCTCTGGCAGGTCCATCATCGACGGGATCTCGTAGTCGGAGAGATTGGCGTTCACCAGCTGCCCGCCGTCCCACACCAGCCCCTCGAGCAATGCGGAGCCGAGGCCGCAGATCATGGAGCCCTCCTGCTGAAGCTCCGAACCCGTCCGGTCGACGACCCGCCCGGAGTACACCGTGCTGTGAAGGCGCTTGACCTCCATGACCCCGGTCTCGGGGTCGACGTCCACCTCGGCCGCGGCCGCGCCCTGGTGCCAGTGCGAGGAGGCGATGCCCTGCCCCGTGTCGGGCTCGACGCCTCCTGCCGTTGCGAACCGCCCCTCGCCGCGAAGTCCGGCCAGTGCGGCGAGCCTCAGGCTGCGCTCCGGTGATCCCCTCACCCAGGCCCGGCCCGACCCCAGGACCAGGTCCTCTGGTGCCGCCTCCAACCTGTCGGCGATCCGCGCACGGAGGTCCGCCGCTGCCGCTGGGATGGCGTGGGCCATCATGAAGGTGGAGCGTGAGGACGTGGTTCTCGTGTCGTAGGGCACCCGGTCGGTGTCGTTGGCGCCCATCACGACCGCCTCGGCCTCGATCCCCAGCGCCTCCGCGGCCAGCGTGCGCTGCGTGGGTCCGGGACGCTGCCCGATGTCGGTGGTCGCCGACCGCACGACCACGCGGCCGTCGCCGTCCAGCTCCAGCCAGGCCTCCGTCTGGCTTGGGGTCTGCATGCCCTTCATCATCACGGCCAGGCCTTTGCGCTCCCGGCCGGCGTGCCATTCGACCGCCTCGGCCACCGATCGCAGGCAGGCGTCGAAGCGAACGTCGTGCATGGTCTCTCCGGTCGCGAAGCGGTCGCCCTCACGAAGGACGTTGCGCAGCCGGAGCTCCAGGGGGTCCATTTCCAGCCGGTCGCTGAGCACGTCCATCGCCCGCTCCGAGGCCCACACCGCCTGGGTGGCGGCATAGCCGCGGAAGGCTCCGTTCGGCGGCCGGTGGGTGTAGACGCAGTAGGAGTCGACGGCGACGTGGGGGATCCGGTAGGGACCCACCGCTGCATAGCCTCCTTTGGTGCAGACGCTCGGCCCCGCGTCCGCGTAGGCCCCGGTGTCCCAGAAGGCCTCGATTCGCTTGGCCACCAGAGTTCCGTCGCGGCTGGCGCCGAGCCGGATCCGGAATCGCGCGGGATGGCGGTTGAGAGTCAGGAACTCCTCGGGCCGCGTGAGCACGGCGCGGACCGGCCGGCCGGCCTTCCGGGCCAGCGCCGCCACCACCGGCTCCAACCGCAAGAACGTCTTGGCTCCGAATGAGCCGCCCATGGGGGGGACGACGACGCGCACCCTGTCCTCCGGCAGCCCGAACAGCTGGGCCAGTTCTGTGCGCACGTTGAATGGTGTCTGGGTGCCGGTCAGCACGTGCAGCCGCCCATCCTCCCAGTAGGCGAGGGTGGCATGAGGCTCCATCGCGACATGCGCCGCGCCGGCTACGGCGAACTCCGTCTCGATGACCACCTCGGCCTCGTCGAACCCGTCTTCGGCGCGACCGGCGCGGATGCTGTACCGGTGGCAGACGTTGCGGCCCACGGGCCGCAGGCCAGGCGGAAACTCCACTCCCTCCTGGACCAGCGGCGCCTCCGCCGCCATGGCAGCCTCAGGATCGAAGACGGCGGGGAGCTCCTCGTACTCGACCTCGATCGACTCCAGAGCCTCCTCAGCCTCCCGCTCGCTGGGAGCGGCGACCGCGGCCACCACGTCGCCGACGTGGCGCACCACTTCTGAGGCGACGACCTCCTGGTCCTTGAGGATGAAGCCGCAGCGCGGCGCCAGGTCGCGCACATCGTCCCGGGTGAGCGCGACCACCGTCGCCGGCAGGTTGCCGGTGTCGAGATGGGTGATGCGGGCGTGCGGGAACGGCGAGCGGAGGAGCCGGGCGTGCAGCATGCCGGTTCGCGACTGGTCCTGCGAGTAGAGGATCTCGCCGCTCAGCCGCGGGTCGATCGTCACGCCGCCATCAGCTCCTCGAGCGCCCGGCGCACGATGACCGAGAGCACCCGCCGCCGGTAGGTCGCCGAGCCGCGCACGTCCGAGATCGCCTCGACGCCCTCGGCATAGGCGTCCCCGATCCTCCGCGCGAGCAAGACGTCGAGCTTTCTGCCCCGCGCCAGCTCGCAGGCATCGGCAAGGAACCTCGGGCGGTCGGCGACCGCCCCGGCCACAACCTTCAGGTGGCGGAGGCTCCCGTCTGGCTCGAAGTCGGCCGCCACCGCCACCGCCGCGCACGGCCTGTCCTCGCTGGACCGGCTTCGGAACTTGACGTAAGTCGCGCGGGCGGGCGCGCGAGGAATGATGACCTCGGTGAGCAGCTCGTCATCCTGCAGCTGCGTCGAGTAATGGCCCGTTATGAACTCCTCCACGCTGAGCTCGCGAGTCTCCCGCTGACGGGCCAGCCGGACCCGAGCGTCTAGCGCGACGAACATCGCCGGCGGGTCGCTGGCGTAGTCGGCGTCGCAGAGCACTCCGCCCACGGTCGCCTGGTTGCGCACCCTCGGACTGGCCACGCCGGCGAACGTGGCGGCCAGGCTCTGCCACCTCTCCCGGACCTCCGGCGACTGCTCCACGGCGCGATGGCGGACCATCGCTCCCAGGCGAAGGTCCTCGGCCGCCCGGATGCCGTCGAGCCCGCTGACGCGGCCGAGGTGAAGGAAGGCATCCGGGCGCACCAGCCGCTGGCCCACCAGGATCCCGGTGAAGGTGCCGCCTGCCACGACCATGGCCGAGTCGCCGAGGTCGGCGCGCAGGTGCAGCGCCTCCTCGAGGCTCTCCGGCTCGTACCACTCAGGCTCGGGCACGGGCGATGATGTCGTCGAGCTCGACCATGGAGGGAGGCATCAGCCGCGAGGCGAGTGCCCTGCCCTGCGCGTGCCGAATCCGCGTCGCGGCGTACCGGATGCGGTCCCGGGCCTGCTCCGGGGTGGTGCGCTTGCCGGTCACCCAGCTTCCCACCACGGGAACCATTGTCTCCAGGAAGGAAAGGGAGTCCGCCGCCTGGACGACGTCCGCCTCTGGAAACCCGCCGGTCTCGTGGAAGAGGATCAGCCGCGTCACCTCGCGCACGAACGGCTCTTCGGCCCCGTTGTCTCGCATGAAGTCGCCGACGATCCTCGCCGACCGCTCGCTGTGGGCGATCGTGTAGAGAGGATCGTCCCAACCCCGCCCCGGTTCCCAGCCGGGGCTGCCTTCGGGGTAGGCGCGCTCCATATCGTGGGTGAGGGCGGCCAGGCGCAGTGCCGCCGAAGCATCCGGTGACAGTTCGAGGGTCCATTCCTCCGTCCGCACCAGGTGCGCGGCGTGGGGGGAAAGCTCGCCAACCCAGCGCCGGGCGTCCTCGATCACGCCGTCACCGGCCTGGACTGCAGCAGAAAGAGGCGGCCATCCTGGTAGGCCCACTCCACGTCCTGCGGACCCCCGAAGTGCTCCTGAAGACGGTTTCCGAGCCGGGCCAGCTCGCTCAGCTCCGCGTCCGCGAGAACACGCGCGCCGCCTCGCTCCGGCTTCAGCTCCTGAAGCTCCGTGCCGCCAGCCGCGAGGGTCATGAGTGCGACCGGCTGGACCGCCACCTGGGCGCGCTTGACGGTGCCGTCCCGGGCGACCACATAGTGGTCCGGCGTGACCTGGCCGGAGACCAACAGCTCGCCGAGTCCCCAAACCGCCTCCACCACCATCTGGTCACGGCGGCGCCGGACCGGGTCGATGGTGAACATCACGCCGGCCTTCTCAGGAGCGAGCTGCCGCTGGACCACCACCGCCATGCCGAGATCGGTGAGCGACCCCTTGCGGGAGCGGTAGAAGAGCGCTCGCTCGCTGAAGAACGAGGCCCAGCAGGCTCCTATTCGGCGCAGCACCTCGGCAGAGCCGCGGACGTTGAGGTACGTCTCCTGCTGGCCGGCGAAGCTGGCCGCCTCGGAGTCCTCCGCACAGGCGCTGGAGCGGACAGCCACGGGGCGGTCCTCACCGAGCTGCAGGCACGCCGCGAAGATCGCCTCCTCGACCTCCCTACCCGGTTCGAGATCCAGGACGATCCGCTGGACGGCCTCGGCGGCTGCCGCCTGGTCTCCGCCTGATCGGACCAGCTCCAGGACGTCCGCCCTGCGGCCGGCTGCCGCCAGGGCCGCCTCCAGGACCTCGGCTGTGAGGACGAAGCCTTCAGGCACGGGCAGTCCGGCCCGCGTCATCCTGGCGAGGCTGGCGCCCTTGCCACCCGCGGTCTCGACCGCCTCACAGCTCGCCTCGTGGAACCAGGTCAGCATCCTGCAATCCTCAGTCTTCGAGGATCGCCACCGCTCGAACCGGCGCCGCCGTCGTGTTCACCCACTTCACGGGAAGCACGGAGAGCTTGAACCCGTGCCCGCGACCGATCTGGTCCAGGTTGCAGAGGTTCTCCAGGTGCCAGTACGGTTCCTCGTTCATCACCCGGTGAGCCTCCCAGAACTGCTTGCGCTCGAACATCGCCCAGACAGGGGGGTCGAAGGTGATGGCGTCGATGCCCATGAGCCGGACGCCCTGGTGGATCAGGTGGAGGGTCGCCTCGCGCGTCATCCCCGGGTGGTCGGAGCGGTAGCGCTCCTCGGTGTTGTAAGCGCTGGCGCCCGTCTGAATCAGGACGATGTCGCGCTCCTTGACCCGGTATTCGATCCTGTCGAGGGCGGCGTCGATATCGGCGGCGGTGATGCCGTAGCCCTTCGGCTTGTCGCGGAAGTCGAGGACGACGCCGTCCGAGAAGCAGTACTCGAGCGGGATGGTCTCCGGACCTCCGGCCGTCGGAACGATGTGGCGCACCGCGTCGCAGTGGGTGCCGACGTGATCGTTCGTCATGACGATGTAGCTGGCGGTCAGGGACTTCACGCCGTACTCGGCGGCACCGATCCGCTCCGCGAACTCGGTCCAGCTCTCGTACATGACGAGCACCGGGGCGGGCACGCGCGGGAAGGTGACCATGTCCATGTGCACGGGCATGGAGAGATCGACGAGCCGCGTCATTGGCAGTCTCCTTGTCGTAGCCACCGGCAGGCTTCCATGAGGTGATCTCGCATGGCATCGGCCGCAGCCTGCGAGTCACGCCGGCGGAGCGGGTCGAGTATGTTGCGGTGCCGCTCGGCGATCCAGACGAGGTCGACATGCGCCTTTGTCGCCGTCAGGTAGGTCCGTGCGAAGGGCTCCAGAAGCGCCCACTGGCGCTCGAGGACCGGGTTGCCGGCGCTCTGGACGATCAGAGCGTGGAAGCTGGCATTCGCGACGGACTGGTAGTGGACGTCCCCCCGGTGCGCCGCGTCCACCATGCCGACGATGAGATCGTCCAGCCGGCGCAGCTCCGGCTCGCCCATCCGGCGGGCCGCTTCGGCCGCCGCCAGCGACTCCAGCGCCGCCCGAACCGGGAAGGCCGCAATCAGCTCCGCGGAACTGGGCAGCCGGACCCGCGCCCCTTTGAAGGCCAGCGAGTCGATTACTCCAACGTTCTCCAGGTCCCGCAGCGCTTCGCGCACCGGGGCCTGGCTGACGCCCAGCTCCCGGGCGATCCTGGTCTCGATCAGGCGGGCGCCGGGCGGGTAGCGTCCCTCGATGATGCCCCGCATGATCGACTCCTTCACCTGCGTTCTGAGCACGTCGCGGAGCAGCGGTGCCCTGGTGCCGTCGCCGCCCTGCGTCAAGTCCCGCACCGGAGCCGCACTCACGCCAGCAGCTCAACCACGCCGGTGCTGCCGTTGACGCGGACACGATCACCGGTCGCGATCCGCTGAGTGGCGACCGAAGTGCCGACCACGGCTGGGATCCCGAACTCGCGCGAGACCACCGCAGGATGCGAGGCGGTGCCCCCCGCGTCGGTCACCAGCCCGACGATCTTGGTGAAGAGGACGACCCAGGCGGGATTGGTCATCTGGCAGACCAGAACCTCGCCCTGGCGGACTTCGTCGAAGTCCTCCAGCGTGCGGACGTACCGGGCCGGCCCCTCGACCACCCCGGGCGAGGCCGCGAGACCTCTTATCTCCCCGGCCGGCGCGTACTGCCGGTTGAACTTCTCGGGGAAGCCCCAGAGGCTGTTGTACGGGAAGTCCAGAAGCTCCTGGGTCGCCGTGCCGACCCAGTCGCGGGGCCGGATCTCGAAGGCGGCCTCCCGCTCGTCGCGGCGGCGCGAAACCAGGGAGCGGGCGTCGAAGGCGCTCGGGTTGCCGAGCAGCTCCCGGAGCTCGTTGTAGAGCAGGAAGACCACGTCCTCGCGGTCGTCGACGACGCCGTCTTCCACAAGGCGGTCGCCGATGCCCACCAGCACCAGCCGAAGGCGGGCGTTGGTCCCCTGGTCGATGTAGAAGTGGTGGTCGGGAGTGAGCGGAGACATGTTGAGGGCGAGGTCCAGCGCGGCCTGGAGCTCCGCGAGCTGCTCCCCGCGCAGGCCTTCCTTCACCTGTTCTACGGCCTGTGCCAGGTCTTTGCGGACGGCCTCGATCGTCTTCGGGTAGTCGTAGTCGGTCTGCAGGTATCCCCGAACGGCCTCGATGATGGGGCCCGGGTTCTCCTTCCAGGTGGGGAAGACGAACTCGTGGCTCCAGATCGACTTGTTGCCGAACTCTCGCTGGTACGGTTCGAGGCTCTCGGTGATGAAGCGGCGGCCTTCGTCGCTGCGCTGGAGCCGGAGCAGCACGTCCCGAGCCGTGTCACCGGTGAACGCCTCGCGCAGCGCGGGAATCTCGGCAGCCCGGTTCTTCATCGTCCAGAGCGCCTCGATCGAGTCCCAGTTCCGGTCCTCCACCGAGCTCTGCAGACGGCCGAAAAGGTTCTCATCGATGGTCCCGCGCAGCTTCTGGATGACGCCTCGCAGGTTCATCGTGGCGCTGAACTGCGAGAAGTTGAGCATCCAGTGGATCTTCCAGTGCCGGTCGTGGATGTCGATGGCGTCCTCGAGGTGGATCGCCAGCTCCCCGAGGCTGCGGGTCGAGTGGTCGTAGGAGTCCAGGTAGGCGAAGTTGCGGTCCATCTCCGGCCGGAACCGCTGCTTCCACCAGGTCAGGAAGTTCTGGGCATAGACGGGCAGGACGGTGTTCAGGTAGGGGCCCATCTTCGCCGCGTAGGCGGGATCTCGGGGTACCCGGCAGCCGTATCGAGCGTTGTACTCGGTGGAGTCCACCCGAAGCCGCGAATCGGCCGGGACGGGTGCCGCGTACACATAGCCGTTGATCTTCTTGGCTATCCAGTCGGATGCGAAGGGCGTCGCGAAGCGGCGGAACATGTGGTCGCACGTCAGCCACCAGCCCCCGATGTCGAAGAACATGGGGGAGACCGGCTGCGGGACGTGCAGGTCGTCGAAGATCCAGAGGAGTTCCTTCTCATCCTCCGAGGCCCACTCGATGGGGAAGCTCTCGTCGCCCAGGAATCTCCCGAGCACCTTCTCCTCAACCGCCATCAGACGTCACCTCTCTACACTTCCGGCGAGCCCGCTTGGGCCATAGATTATCGATTATCCGGCCTATAATCCGTCTTCGATGTCGGGAGGGGGTCATCGATGAAGTTGGTCACGTATCGGGACGCAAACGCTCAACGGGTTGGAGTGCTGCTTCCGGACGGTGTCCACGACGCGGGCTTCGAGGGCGACATGATCGCCCTCATCGAGGGCTGGGATCAGGTCCGGCATCGGGTCGAGGAGGGTGCCCACAGCTCGCCGCCCGTCCGGGACGCGGTGCTGATGGCGCCGCTGCGCCCGCGCTCGCTGCGCGACTTCCTGACCTTCGAAGGCCATCTCAAGAACGCGATGACGAACCTCGGGCGGCCCATCGCTCCCGAGTGGTACACGACGCCGGCCTACTACAAGGGGATGCCGGACACCGTGATCGGCCCGGAGCAGGAGATTCCCTGGCCCCGATACACCGAGAAGCTGGACCACGAGCTCGAGCTGGCGATCGTGATCGGCAGGAAGGGCAAGGACATTCCCCGCGAGAGCGCCCTGGACCACGTCTTCGGATACACGCTCTGGAACGACATGTCGGCTCGCGACGTGCAGAGCAGGGAGCTTCCCGTAGGGATGGGTCCGGCCAAGGCGAAGGACTGGGACGGCTCCAACGTGCTCGGGCCCTGCCTGGTCACCGCGGACGAGGTCGATGCCAACGACATCCGGCTCACAGTCCGTGTCAACGGCGAGACCTGGGGCGGGGACAGCACGGCGCGCATGCACCATCGGATCGAGGATCTGATCGCCTACGCGAGCCAGGCCCAGACCCTCTACCCGGGCGAGGTCCTGGGGTCGGGGACGGCCACGGGCGGCTCTGGAGTGGAGCTGAATCGCTGGCTCGCGCCGGGAGACGTCATCGAGATGGAGGCCGAAGGCATCGGAGTCCTTCGCAACCGAGTCGGAAAGCCAGGAGGAGAATGAGGATGGCGTACGTGGTCGCGGCCGTGTACAGGTCGAAGCCAGGCGAGGACGAGAAGATCCGCGAGGTGCTGGAAGCCATGGCACCCATCTCACGCCAGGAGCCCGGCTGTCTCTTCTATCAGGCTCACCGCTCGCCCGACGACCCCCGGCTCTTCTTCCTCTACGAGCAGTACGCGGACGAGGCCGGCTACCAGGCGCACATGGCGAGCGAACACTTCGAGAAGTACATCCGTGGCGAGGCGATTCCACGTCTCGAGACGCGCGAGCGCGCCTTCTACCTGACGCTGGAGTAGCCGTGAAGCCGCTCAGCGAGATCGGCGCGGCCGTGGTCGGCACCGGCTTCATCGGCGCGGTGCACGTCGAGACTCTCCGCCGGCTGGGCGTCGGCGTCCGAGGCGTGGTGGCATCCAGCGCCCAGAAGTCCGCCGACAGGGCCAGGGAGCTTGGAGTGCCCCGAGGCTACGAGAGCTACGAAGCCATGCTGCAGGACGAGCGAGTCGACGTCGTCCATGTCGCGTCGCCGAACAACCTGCACCATCCGCAGGTGAAGGCGGCGCTGGAGGCGGGGAAGCACGTGGTGTGCGAGAAGCCGCTCGCGCTGTCCTCGAAGGAGTCGGCCGAGCTGCTGGACCTGGCGCTTGCCTCCGGTGTCGTCCACGCGGTCCAGTTCCAGCAGCGCTACTACCCCGTGTGCCAGCACCTGAAAGGGCTTCTCTCGGCGGGCGATCTGGGGACGGCTCGTCTCGTCTCGGGACACTACCTGCAGGATTGGCTGCTGAACGAGGCCGACTGGAATTGGCGCCTGGAGAGCGAGGTGGGCGGACGCCTGCGCACGGTGGGAGACATTGGCTTCCACTGGCTGGACCTGGTCAGCTTCGTCACCGGCCGGCGCGTGGAGTCGGTCCTGGCCGACCTGGCAACCTTCCTCGAGACGCGTCGCCGGCCGGTCGGGGCAGTGGAGACCTTCCAGGCTGGCGGCGACCAGGCCACGGAGCCCCGCCGCGTGACCACGGAGGACTGCGCCACCATGCTGCTCCGTCTCGAGGGCGGCATCCTCGGATGCCTGGCCCTCTCGCAGATCAGCCCGGGGCGCAAGAACTCGCTGCGCTTTGAAATAGACGGTTCCGAGGCGGCGGCCGCCTGGGATTCGGAGCGCCCGGACGAGCTCTGGCTCGGTCACCGCGACCGGCCCAACGAGCTGCTGCTCCGAGATCCCGCCCTTCTCAACCAGGAGGGACGCGCCGCAGCTCGGCTGCCGGGAGGGCACGCCGAAGGCTTCCTCGACGCCTTCCGGGGCCTGCATGCGGCTGTCTACGATGCCATCTCGGCCGGCGGGCCGCCACCGCAGCCGACCTACCCCACCTTTGCCGACGGCCACCAGGAGATGCTGATCGGCGACGCGGTCCTGCAGAGCGCGGCCGATGGGCGCTGGGTGGACGTCCAGAGCATGGAGGCGGCACTGAAATGAAGTTGGGGTTGCTGACCGCCGCTTTCCCGGACCAGAGCCTGGAAGAGGTCGCCCGGTGGGCGGCGGCCAGCGGATTCGAGTCCCTGGAAATCGCCTCCTGGCCGGCCGAGCCCGGGAACCGCAGGCGCTACGGCGGTGTCTCTCACCTGGACGTCGAGCGCCTGGGCGAGTCGGAGGCCCGGGCGGTCCGCGAGCTGCTGGACGCGCACGGGCTCGAGATCTCGGCTCTCGCCTACTACCCCAACCCGCTGGACCCCGACGCCGGAGCCCGCCGCGCGGCCCAGGACCACCTGAAGCAGGTGATCCTGGCAGCGGAGCAGCTCGGCGTGCGGACGGTCGGTACGTTCGTCGGCCGGGACCGGAGCCAGCCGGTCAGCCGCAGCCTGGCCCAGTTCGAGGAGCAGTGGCCGCCGCTCGTCGCGTTCGCCGCCGAGCACGGGACCCGGATTGCGATCGAGAACTGCCCCATGATCTTTTCCGAGGACGAGTGGCCGGGAGGAAACAACCTCGCGTACTCGCCGGCTCTCTGGCGGCGGATGTTCGAGATGGTTCCGGCGGAGAACTTCGGCCTCAACTTCGACCCTTCCCACCTGATCTGGCAGTTCATCGACGTCGGGCGTGCGGTGGGGGACTTCGCGGCGAGGATCTTCCACGTGCACGCCAAGGACATGGAGATCGACCGCGACGGCCTCTACGAGCAGGGCGTGATGTCGCTCGGCATGGGCTGGCAGGTTCCCAGGCTGCCGGGTCTCGGCGAGGTGCGATGGGATCGATTCATCGCGGCGCTCTACCGTTCCGGCTATGACGGGTTCATCTCCATCGAGCACGAGGACCGCGCCTTCGAGGGCGACCTCGAACTGGTGCGGCGGGGCTTCCTTCTGGCCCGCAATGCGCTGCGGCCGCTGATCGTCTAGTGGGGCCTGCATGTGATGTGTGTGGTTTGGTCATGACCGGCAGCCAGACATCACGTCCGGGGCCCCGTGGTTTGACACCGCCGCAACGGTCGAATACGATCAATCGAGTTTGGCAAACCTTTTCCGGAAAACGGTTTCCGCCATCGCGGACGTGTTTACGACGGGACGCTAGCCGCCTGGTCAGCCATGGCCTATGACCGCAGACAGTCGGACGTGGTCGTCCCCGCCCAAGCCGCCGCGCGCTACCTGGACTACCGGCTGCACGTGGGACGGTCCGAGGTACCGGTCGGCGCGCAGCGCACGTTCAGCGTTCTCGATCCGGGCCGAGCCGCAACCCTGCGCAGCTGGGTCGAGTGCCTGATCCCGGCCCACGGCGGAAGGCCGTCGGCGGCGGAGGTAGGGGCGGCCGAGTACGTGGATGCCACCGTCGCCACCGCGCCCGCCCTGCGGGAGACGCTGCTTCGTGTGATCGACCGTCTGCGGGAGCTGGCCGGTGATCAGACCGGAGCCGGGTTCGCCGCCGCAGGTCGGGAGGATCGCACCCGGGCGGTCCGTGCGCTGGAGCTGGAGGACCGAAGCGGCGGCTTCGACATGGTCCGCGACTTCACGTACGAGGCTTACTACGCGCATCCGCTGGTGCTGGCGGCGCTCCAGCGGGAGCTGGGTTGGGACGGTGTCGCCCCGACGACGGGCAGCGCGATGCCGGGATTCGACGGCAGCCTCCTGGAGCGCGTGAAGACGCTGCCGCCACGTTACAGAGAGGTCGGCTAGATGGCCGAAGACCTGCCCGACGTCCTGGTCGTCGGCGCGGGCGGGGCTGGTGCCGTGGTGGCCAAGCGGCTTGCAGAGCACGGGGCCAGCGTGGTGTGCCTCGAGCAGGGCGACTGGGTGGACCGTGCCACCCTGCCCAAATCGCACCTCGACTGGGAGGTACGGGGTCGCCGCTCGTGGGCTCCCAACCCGAACGTCCGGCGCTGGCCGTCGGACTACCCGGTGGCGAGCTTCGGTGAGAACCCGATCGACGTGTACATGTACAACGCGGTCGGCGGGAGCACCATCGGCTTCGCCGGCAACTACTGGCGTTTTGCGCCGTCGGACTTTCGCATGCGAACCCTCGACGGCGTTGGTGTGGACTGGCCGCTGAACTATCAGGAGCTGGAGCCGTTCTACGACATCAACGAGCGCGAGCTGGGCGTCGCCGGACTTGTCGGCGATCCCTGCGGCCCTCCTCGGCAGCCGACCCTGCTGCCACCGGCGCCGGTTGGCCGCCCCGGCAGGCTGCTGATCGACGCCTACGAGAAGCTGGGATGGTACTGGTGGCCGACCGAGCAGTCGATTGCGACGGTTCCGTACGACGGCCGGGCCGCCTGCGACCACCGCGGCTACTGCCCGTACGGCTGCCCGCGGGGCTCGCTCTCGACGACCGACGTGACGTACTGGCCCAAGGCGCTGAAGCTCGGCGTCAGCCTGATCACCGGTGCTCGCGTCCGCTCACTCACGCTGGACTCGCGAGGGCGGGCGCAGGGCGCGGTGTACTACGACTCTGGGGGCTGTATCCAGGAGGCCAGGGCCCGGATCGTCGTTCTCTGCGCCGGTGGCCTGGGCACCGCCAGGCTGCTGCTGCTCTCCGACTCACCTCAGCACCCGGAGGGGCTTGCGAACGGCAGCGGGCTGGTGGGCAAGAACCTGATGGTCCACGTCCAGAGCTTCGCCGTCGGCCGCTTCGAAGAACCGGTGGAAGGCTGGCACGGGACCTGGGGAGGCACCGTGTCGACCAGGCAGTTCTACGAGACCGACCCGGCCCGCGACTACGTGCGGGGATTCATCATGAGCGGTTGCCCCGGCTACTCACCGCTCAACCTCGCCCTCCAGCTCGCGCCCTGGGGAGCGGACCACCACGAGGCCATGGACCGGCACTTGAATCGCGAGATCTGCCTGTACCTCTGTGGTGACGACCTTCCCGAGGAAGCCAACCGCGTGGAGCTCGACTGGGAGCACCTGGACGATTGGGGAATGCCGGGAGTCAAGACCTTCTACGGCCTGGGAGACAACAGCCGCCGGCTGGGCGAGGACATGATCCGGCACGCGCACCAGGTGCTGGAGGCGGCTGGAGCCGAGTCCGTCCGCGACTTCGGCCTGTCTCCGATCTGGGGCTGGCACCTCATGGGGACGGCGCGCATGGGGGAGGCGGCCGCCAGCTCGGTGGTGGACCGCCACCAGCAGTGTCACGAGGTGCCGAACCTCTACATCGCCGACAGCAGCAGTCTCCCGACGGGCGGAGGCGTGAACCCGACGTCCACGATCCAGGCCCTGGCCGCGAGGTGTGCCGAGCATATCTGGGAGGTTCGGCGGGATTGGCGCGGAAGTGAATAGGCGGAAGGGTGCCGCGCGTCGTTCCGAGTCTCGGAGGAGGTGAGCAGGCAAGAGATGACTTACCGGCAGACGAATTGACGCCGATGGTTTGGCCCTGTTGAGTGGATACCTAAGGAGGAGAGGAGAGAATCGTGGTTAGATCGTGGTTCGCAGCGGCCGGCGTGTGTCTGGCCGCAGTCATCGTGGCGACCGCCTGCGGGGGGTCGAACACGTCGTCCAGCAGCGGCGGCGGCACGAAGAAGTACGTGGTGGGCATCTCCAACACGCTGACCGGCAACGGTTTCCGGGAGGAGATGATCTGCTCCATCAAGGCTCAGGCAAAGTCCTCGGGGGTGGTCTCGAAGATCATCACCGCCAACCGCAACACCGATCCCAGCGGCCAGATCGCCGACATGCGGAACCTGATCGCCGCCGGCGCCAACGCCATAGTGGTGAATCCGTCGGACCTGAGCGCCCTGGACGGTGTCATCAAGCAGGCCTCGGACAAGGGCATCGTCGTGGTGACGGTCGACCAGGGGGTGACCGCCCCGCAGGCCTACCAGGTCCACAACGACCAGGTCAAGTACGCCGCGCTGGGAGCGGACTGGCTCTTCAAGCAGCTCGGTGGAAAGGGCAACGTCATCGAGATGCGCGGGGTCAACGGTGTCTCCGCGGACGCCGACCGGCACAAGGGCTTCCAGGAAACCCTGGCCAAGTACCCCAACATCAAGGTCGTGAAGGAGACCTTCACCAACTGGTCTCTGGACCCGGCGGCGCAGCAGACTCGTGACATCCTCAGCTCGGGCATCACCGTCGACGGCATCTGGACCTCCGGCATCGACTCCACCGTCGTCGACCAGTACCAGAGCGCCAAGAAGCCCTTCGTCCCCGTGGTCGGCGCCGACAACGCGGGCTTCATCGGCCAGCTGATCAACCTCAAAGGGCAGGGCCTGGTGGGAGCCGCGGTGACCAATCCGCCGACGGTCGGCGGTGCGGGACTCGCGGTCGCCCTCGACGTGCTCCAGGGCAAGAAGATGCAGCACCTTGTCCAGCTCGACCCGCAGATCTGGGACAACACCAGCTCCTCAGGGCTGAGCCAACTGCAGAGCCACGCCGATCCCAAGCTCGACGCCTACTACAGCGTCTCCTACCAGGTGGCGCCATACACGACCTACCAGAAGTCAGACCTGGTCGGCTGCCAGGGCGTCTGACCTTCATCAGTCAAAGCAGGGCGTGGGATCGGCCCCGCGCCCTGCGTCACGTTCAATAAGCGAAGGCAACCGGATCCCATGACAGCAGTGCCCCCACTCCTCCAGGCCGAGGGACTTGCGAAGTACTACGGCGCCGTGGTCGCCCTGCGTTCAGGCAGTCTGGAGGTCCAGGGGGGCGAGATCCATGCCCTCATGGGGGCCAACGGGGCCGGCAAGAGCACCCTCGTCAAGGTTCTGACGGGGGCGGTCGTTCCCAACGCCGGCCGGATCCTGGTGGAGGGAACCGAAAGGCACTTCTCGTCGCCTTCCGCTGCACGGCGCGCCGGCCTTGCCTCGGTGTACCAGGACCCTTCGCTCATTCCCGACCTCAGCGTGGCCCAGAACCTTCGCCTGACAAAGACCTCCCAGGAAGCGGCAGCTCCCTGGCTCAAGGAGCTGGAGCTGCAGGACCTCGATCTCGGCACCTACGTTCGGGATCTGCCAGGTCCGACCGTCCGCCTGGTGGACCTGGCGCGGACGCTTGCCACCAGGCCCCGCATCCTGATCCTGGACGAGATCACCGCGTCGCTTCCGGCCGATCTCACCGAGCGTGTCTTCCGGGTTGCACGACTCTGGCGCTCGGAAGGCCGCGCCGTGATCATGATCACCCACCGCATGACCGAGGTCAGGGCGCTGTGCGACCGGGCCACCGTGCTGCGAGACGGGGTAACGGTCGGCGTTGTCGAGCTCGCGACCAGCGGCCAGGAGCACATCGTGGCCCTGATGCTCGGCGAGAAAGTGGCCGAGGCCGTCGTCTCGGAAGGCGCCGCGGCTGCCCGCAAGCAGGGCAAGGCCCTCGGCGGCCCGGCCCTCGAGGTGCACGGGCTCCGCCGCGGCACGCTCCAGGACGTCTCTTTCACTGTCCATGCCGGAGAGGTGCTGGGCATCGCCGCGCTGGAAGCGCAGGGCCAGGAGGAGCTGTTCGCCTGCCTGAGCGGAGACCAGCGTCCAGAGGCCGGGCAGATCACGGCTGGGGGCCGGGCGCGCGACTTCAGGCACCCGCACGACGCCATCGCGGCGGGCCTGGTGCTGGTTCCAGCCGAACGCCTGCAGGCCCTGCTGCCCAACCGCTCCGTCCGGGAGAACGTCGCCCTTCCCCTGGTGAACCGGATCAGTCGCTGGGGACTCATCCGTGTCCACGAGGAGCGGAGAAAGGTGCAGTCCGCCATCGAGCGCCTCCAGGTCGACACCCGGGCCCAGTCGCGCGCCATCCGCCTCTCCGGGGGCAACCAGCAGAAGCTCACCGTCGCCCGCTGGCTCGCCTCCGGCTTCAACGTTCTGCTCTGCTTCGACCCGACCCGCGGCATCGACGTGGCCACCAAGCAGCAGATCTACGAGGTCGTGCGCGAGCTCGCCGACGGGGGGGCCGCCGTGCTCCTGTTCACCTCGGAGCTGCCGGAGATACGGCTCGCTTGCGACCGCTGCCTCGTGCTCTTCGGCGGCCGGATCGTCCAGGAGCTGAAGGCTGCGGAGGCCACCGAAGGCGCTCTCCTGCGAGCCGCGCATGGACTTCCCGTCGAGATGGTCGAGGCCGTCGAGGCAGAGGCCGTGGAGGAGCGGCAGCAGCAACCTCGTCGGGCTGAGGCGGAAGCGTGACCGTCCGGGCCGCCGTCCACGCGCCGGGACGCCTGGAGCTGGACCGTCTACTTCGCAGGAACGGCTGGGCCATCGCCGTCTACCTGGTGCTCCTGGTTCTGCTGGGCTTCACGGTGGTGATCCACCCGACGTTCGGCGCCTTCGACGTGGAGTCGCTGGTGGTCGGCGCCCTACCGCTGGCCTTCGCCGCCATCGCCCAGACGTGCGTGGTGCTCGGCGGAGGCATCGACCTTTCCATAGGGGCCATGATGGCCGTTGCCAACGTGCTATCGGCGCGCTTCATGGTCGGACACAGCCTGCAGTACGCCCTGGCCATCTCGGCGCTGATCCTGGTCGCGGGGATGCTCGCCGGGGGGCTGAACGGAGGGCTTGCGGTATACACGCGTGTGCCGGACATCGTGGTCACCCTGGCCATGTCCTTCGTCTGGAGCGGCGTCGCTCTCTTGATCATGGCCAAGCCCGGAGGTGGCGCGCCCGTCGCCTATCAGGAGCTCTCCACGGGCACCGCCCTCAGCCCCTGGATCCCGAACGCCCTTCTGCTATTGGTGGGAGTCTCCGCGGCGGTCTGGCTTCCGCTGCGCGGCAGCCGGGCAGGCCTCGCAATCTATGCGGTGGGCAGCGACTCGGTGGCCGCCTTCCGGAGTGGGATCGGGGTGGGCAGGGCCAGGATGCTGGCCTACGCGGTGGGCGGGTTCTTCGCGGCCTGGGGCGGACTGGCGCTGACCATGACCACCGGCATCGGCTCGCCGAAGGCCGGAACCATCTACACGTTGAGTGGGATCTCGGCGATCGTGCTCGGGGGCGTCAGCCTGGCGGGCGGCAAGGGTGGTCTCCTGGGCCCCATCGGTGCCGCCTTCATCCTGACGCTCGTGCCTGCCGACCTGATCCTGCTGGGGACCGACCCCAATCTCGGGCAGGTGATTCAGGGCGCGCTGATCGTGCTCGTCGTGATGGCGGGTGGCCTGGCGGCGCTCTTCAGGAGGAGGGCCTGATGGCGGTCCAGGCGGAAACCGGGGGCCGGCCCTCCGGGCGGACCAGTCGCCTGGCCGTGCTGCGAGAGCGTCCGATCCTCGTGCTCTGCGCCTTGCTGGTGGCTCTGGTGATCGGTCTCGATCTGGCCCGTCCTGGCATGGTCAGCGCCGGATGGATCTCCAACACGATCCTCTTCGCCGCTCCGCTCGGAATCGTCGCGGCCGGCCAGACGCTGGTGATGCTCACGGGCGGCATCGACCTCTCGGTGGCCACGGTGATGACGGCTGCCGCCTATGTCGCCGCCAGCCAATCCAGCTTCGGCACGCCGAGGGCCATCATCCTGGCACTCGGGGTGGGTCTGGTGGTCGGCCTGGTCAACGGCCTGGGTGTGGCGGTCTTCAAGGTGCAGCCGCTGATCATGACCCTGGGCATGGGACTGGTGGTGGCCGGCGTCCTGCTCGTCTACAGCCTCGCCGAAGTGCGCGGCGGACCTCCCCAGGTGCCCCCGTTCGTACGCTTCGCGGGCGCCGACAAGCTCTTCGGGCTGCTGCCGGTGAGCCTCATCCCGTGGGCCATCATCGGGCTCACGATCCTGGTGGGCCTGCGGCGCACCGGCTTCGGCCGGCTGCTCTATGCCGTCGGCGACAACCCGCTGGCCTGCCGCCTGGCCGGCGTCCGGATCTGGACCGTGCTCCTGGCCACCTATGCGATCTGCGGCTTCCTCAGCGCTGTGGCCGGTCTCCTGCTCGTCGGTGCGACCAACGCCGCCGACCTTTCGCTCGGCGACGTGTACCTGCTGCCTTCGATTGCGGCCGTCGTGATCGGGGGAACGTCGATCTACGGCGGCCAGGGAGGCTACGCCGGCACGATCGTGGGGGCGCTGATGCTGACCGTCCTCAACAGCCTGTTCACCGTCCTGGACGCTCCCGACCCCGTCAAACAGGTGCTCTACGGCGCCATAGTCCTCCTGCTCGCCGCCACCTACGCCCGCGCCGCCGCCGACCGGGATTGAGTGATCCTCCCCCCGCTGGGCGGGGGGAGGTTGGTGGGGGGCCGTGGATCGGTCCTCTCCCCGCGCCGCGGGGGGAGGTTGGTGGGGGCCACGGAATCGGTCAGCGTCCGGCGAGAAGCCAGGCCAGGGCAGCTGGGAGCTCTTGCTCCCACCACAGCGGGTCGTGGCCACCAACCCACTCACGGTGGTGACAGGGGAGCCCAGCGCGCTGCAGCCGCGCCGCCCACTCCAGGGTCGCCCGGCGGAAGCCTGGCTCCAGGACTCCGGCGGCAAGGTAGTGGCGCACTCCTGCTGCTCGGGCGCGGCCACCGATGCGGCGGGGGACGATCCCAGCGCTGAAAGCCACGACTCCTGTGAACAGCTCCGGTCGCCGCTGACCGGCTGCGATCGCCCAGGCGGCTCCGTTGGAGAAGCCGGCTGCGACCCAGGCGGCAGGGCGTGCGTCCAGGTCGGCTATCGCCCAGGGGATGACCTCATCGGCGACGAAATCAAGGTGGGCTTCGAAGCGGCGTCGATTCCAGCCCGGGAGGTACTCCTGTGCTCGGCGGTCCGACCCGGGAGCCCCTGTGCGGGCCCCGCTGTGAACGCCGACCAACAGCAGGGGCGGCACCGAGCCGTCCAGGATCGCGGGCTCCAGCACCTCGGCGAACCCCCGCGTCGC
>JALYYF010000315.1 GCA_030946725.1 Candidatus Dormiibacterota bacterium | reverse complement strand
ATGTAGGGGTTGACCCCCATGCCCACCACGCTGAAGGTGGAGAGGCCGCCGCCCGAGAAGAGGTCGAGCAGGCCAAGCAGGGCCTGGCTGTTGAAGAGCTGGTTCAGCGCAACCTGGCTGGCCCCGGGAATCGAAATGTTGGCGAAGAGCCGGAACGCGATAAGCAGCGCGCCTGTGAACAGGAGCTTGTTCCGGAGCTCCGGTAGCCGTAGAGCGTTGTAGAGGGCCTCCAGGAGGTTCATCTACTGGCCCTCGTCAGCGACCTTCTCCTCGTTGTGGGCGTCGACGATGGAGACGCTTCCGCCCCTGGCCTCGACCGCGGCGCGCGCGCTCTTGCTGGCCGCGTGGGCCTGAATCGTCAGCTTCCGGCGCAGCTGGCCGGTTCCCAGCACCTTGATGGGCAGCCCAGGTCGCGCCAGGTTGGCCTCGTAGAAAGCCTGCGGGCCGACCTCGGCGCCGTCCTCGAAGCGGTTTAGCTTGGTCAGGTTGACCACCGCGAAGACCTTCTTGAACGGGTTCTTGAAGCCCCCGAGCTTGGGCAGCCGCTGAGCCAGCGGCATCTGGCCGCCCTCGAATCCCAGCCGGAAGCCCTGGCCGCGGGCGCCCTGGCCCTTTTGCCCGCGTCCGGATGTCTTGCCGCGGCCCGAACCGGTACCGCGACCAACCTTCTGTGACCTGCTCCGGGCCCCTTCCGGGGATCGGAGCTCGTGCAACTTCACGTGTTATCTGCCTCTTGAATGCTTTTTTGTCGAACGGGCCCTGGGGATCTTGTACTTGGCGCGCCGCGGCGGCGCCCAGGCGGTGCCCTCGACGGCGACCATGAAATCCACCTTGCGCAGCATGCCTCGCACCGCCTCGGTGTCCGGGAGCTCGCGCGTCTGGTTCAGCTTGCGGAAGCCGAGCGAACGGATGGTGGCCTTCATGTCCTCGGAGTAGCCGATGTCGCTTTTTCGCCAGGTGGCCCGTATCACGTCGCGGCTTCCTCTTTGTTGGCGGCTGAGGCGCCGGCGCTGCTGTAGACCGCGGCCAGGCGCTTACCGACCATGTCCTCGAGGTTCTTGCCCCTCAGCTCTGCCACCTCGGCCGCGGTCCGCAGCGACTGCAGCGCGGCGATGGTGGCCCGAACCGTGTTGATGGGGTTCTTGGTTCCCAGTGACTTGGTCAGGATGTCCTTGACGCCGGCCAGCTCGATGACCGCTCGCATGCTGCCGCCGGAGATCACCCCGGTGCCCGGCGCGGCCGGCTTGAGCAGCACCTTGGCGGCGCCCGCCTTGAAGTTGACCTCGTGCGGGATGGTGGTGCCCACCATGGGCACGGTCACCATGTTGCGCTTGGCGATCTCGACACCCTTGCGGATGGCCTCGGGAACCTCACGGGCCTTGCCCAGGCCGGCGCCCACGCGTCCGTTCATGTCTCCGACCACGATGAGGGCGGAGAAGGAGAACTTTCGGCCTCCCTTGACGACCTTGGCCACGCGGTTGAGGCTGACGACGCGCTCGGTGACGTCCGACGACCCGTAGGAGGATGTCCTGGAGGGGCCCTGGTAGGGACCGCGATTGTATGCCATCTAGACCCCCTCCCCAACCCTCCCCGCAAGGGGGAGGGAACCCGAGGAAGGAAGTGAGCCGCACGCGGCGTCTGAGCGTGTGAAACCTGTTTCCCCCGCAAGTGAATATGCCATCTAGAACTCCAACCCGCCTTCGCGGGCTGCGTCCGCGAGAGCCTTGACTCGCCCGTGGTACAGGAAGCCTCCGCGATCGAAGACAGCGGTCTTCACGCCAACTTCCCTGGCTTTCTCCGCGATCGACTTTCCAACCGCGGCCGCGGCGTCCACATCCTTTTTGCCCGACTTCAGGCCGACGGTGGAGGCGGCTGCCAGCGTGCTGCCGGCGCTGTCGTCGATCAGCTGAGCGTAGACGTGATGCAGGCTCCGGTAGACGCTCAGGCGCGGCCGCTCCGAGTTCCCCATCACCTTGACGCGAACCCGGCGATGCCGCCGCCCCCGAGCCCCCTTCCGATCAAACTGCTTCTGCATCTCTAATTAGTTACTCCAAGAGGTGACGGGAGGGACCCCCTCCCTACCCTCCCCTCAAGGGGGAGGGACAAATTCGCAGGCGTCACTGGAAAGGCCGGATTCACTCCGGCCGTATGAGTTGCTACTTCCCAGCGACCCCCAGACGCCACTTTGCGGAAGGGGGCCGGGGGGGAAACCTGTTTCCCCCGCACTATTTAGCGCCCTTGCCGGCCTTTCCGGCCTTGCGCCTGATCTTCTCGCCGCGGTACATGACGCCCTTGCCTTTGTAGGGCTCGGGGGGACGCAGCTTGCGGAGGTCGGCGGCGACCTGGCCCACCTGCTCCTTGGCGGTGCCGCTGACCGCGAAGTGAGTGGGGTCGGTCACGTCGATACTGATGCCCGCGGGCGCGGTGTACCGGACGGGGTGTGAGAAGCCAAGGCTCAGAACCAGGTCGTCGCCCTGCTTCTGGACCCGATAGCCGACACCCACCAGCTCCAGCTCCTTGCGGAAGCCGGCAGAGACGCCGGTGACCATGTTGGCGACCAGGGTCCTGGTCAGGCCGTGCAGCGAGCGGTGCTCCCTCCCGTCGGACGGGCGCCGGCAGACGATGGTGCCGCCCTCGACGCTGATCGCGATCTGGGAAGGCAGGCCGCGCTCCAGCTTGCCCTTCGGCCCCTCGACCGTCACGTGGTTGTTCTGCACCTCCACGTTCACCCCAGAGGGGACCGGGATGGGCAGCTTACCGATTCTGGACATCTCTTCTCTGTTCGTTGCCTCTCGTTTGCTATCTCAGTGCTAAGCCCGGCGACTACCAGACGTAGGCCAGCACCTCTCCCCCAACGCCGGCCCTCTGCGCCTCCAGGCCACTCATCACGCCCTGGCTGGTGGAGAGGATCGCGATCCCGAGACCACCGAGGACCCTGGGGATCTCGGTCTTCCGCGCATAGACCCGCAGGCCGGGACGGCTGATCCGCTTCACGCCGGTGATCACTCGCTTGCGATCCGGCCGCGCCTTGAAGGTTATCTTGACCGTCTCTCCGGCCCGGTCTGGATTCTTCTCGACCTCGTACCCGGCGATGTAGCCCTCGTCACGCAGGACGCGCGCGATCTCGAGCTTGAGCCCGGATGCCGGGACCGTGACCTCGGCATGGCGCGCCGAGTTCGCGTTCCGGATCCTGGTCAACATGTCCGCGATGGGGTCGCTCACGACCCCGACTGTGCTGACCGCCATCACCAGCTCGACTTCGTCACGCCGGGCACTCGGCCCTCGGCCGCCAGAGTGCGGAAGCAGATCCGGCACATCCCGAACTTCCTCATGTACGCACGAGGACGCCCACAGATGTGGCAGCGGTTGTGAAACCGCACCTTGAACTTCGGTGCTCGCTTCCAGCGCTCGATTGATGACTTCTTGGCCAAACTCTCTTACCTGCCCTCTTGTCGAAATGGCATGCCCAGCCGCCGGAGCAGCGAGCGGGCTTCTTCGTCTGTGCCGGCTGTGGTCACGATGGACACCTCCAGGCCACGCAGCTTGTCGATCTTGTCGTAGTCGATCTCGGGAAAGACGATCTGCTCGCGCAGCCCCAGCGAGTAGTTGCCGCGGCCGTCGAAGCCCTCGGCGCTCACTCCACGGAAGTCACGGATGCGAGGCAGCGCGACCTGCACGAGCTTCTCCAGGAAGTACCACATGCGCCGGCCGCGCAGCGTCGCCTTGATGCCGACCGGCATCCCGGTGCGCAGCTTGAAGGCCGCCACGGACTTCCGGGCCTTCACCACGATCGGCTGCTGGCCGGTGATCGTGCGAACGTCGCCGACGGCGGCCTCCAGCGCCCGGGCATTGTCCTTGGCTTCGCCGATGCCGATGTTGACCACGATCTTGGTGATACGGGGCACCTGCATCACGTTCTCGTAGCCGAACTCCTTGACCAGGGCCGGTGTCACCTTGTCGTCGTAGCTCTGAGCCAACCCTGGGCGCCGCTCCGCGACCACGCTCACTGGGCTTCACTCCTGCGCACTCGCTCGTAAGGCTCGCCGCACTTCACGCACTCGATCACCTTGTTTCCGGACTCCAGCACGGTGTGGCGGATCCTGGTCGGGCGGTTGCAGGAAGGGCAGACCAGCATCACGTTGCTGTAGGCCAGCGGGGCCTCGAAGTCCACGATGCCGCCCTGGATGGCACGGTTGCCACCCGCCGAGCGTCCCGCCTTGGTGTGCCGCTTCAGGATGTTCACGCCGCGGACCACCACCTTGCCGTCGCGGGGCAGCGTTCGTAGCACCTCGCCGTGCTTGCCCCTGTCCTTGCCGG
>JALYYF010000291.1 GCA_030946725.1 Candidatus Dormiibacterota bacterium | reverse complement strand
CGGTCGGCGCCTCGGTCCGGATGCCGTAGCGTCCGGCCGTGCGGACCGTGTGGGCCACCCTGGCGGCCTTGACCAGCGCCTTGGTCGGTACGCAGCCATGGTTGGTGCAGGTCCCGCCGAAGTGGCTGGACTCCGCGAGCAGGATTCGGTGCCGTCCGCCGTCCGCCACCGTGAAGGCGGCCTCTGAGCCCGCAGCACCGCCGCCGACGATGACCAGGTCGTAGGTTGGCACGCCCCTGCAATATAGGGAGGATGAATGGCCCCATCGACCCGCGAGTTCAAATCGGCCACGTCCACCTGAAGGTGGCCGACCTCGACCGCTCGCTGGGCTTCTACTGCGGCGTCCTCGGCTTCGAGCTGACGGCCCGGATGGGTGATCAGGCCGCCTTCATCAGCGCCGGCGGCTACCACCACCACATCGGCCTCAACACCTGGGAGAGCCGCGGCGGCCAGCCAGCACCTCCCGGCAGCACCGGCCTCTATCACCACGCCATCCTCTACCCTGACCGGCGATCGCTGGGCGACGCCTTGCGGAGGCTGCTGGAGGCGCGGTGGCCGGTCAGCGGAGCGTCGGACCACGGGGTCAGCGAGGCTATCTACCTGGACGATCCGGACGGCATCGGAGTCGAGCTCTACAGGGACCGGCCCCGGGAGGAGTGGCCTCGGGGCGCGGACGGCCAGGTGATCATGTACACCCGGCGCCTCGACCTGGAGGCCCTGCTGGCCGAGGCTGCCGAGCAGTCGGCAAGCGCGGCGGCTCCGGAGGCCGCGGTCGAGGGCAGGCAACCCTGAAAGAGCCGACCTTCCAGGACGTCCTGACCGCCCGCCGTCAGATCCGGCCGCACCTGGATCCGACTCCGCTCCGGCGCTATCCGGCGCTCTCCGCGCTCACCGGCGCCGAGACGTGGGTCAAACACGAGAACTTTCAGCCGACCGGGGCATTCAAGGTCCGGGGCGGCGTCAACCTGCTCTCCCAGATGGACGAGGAAGACCGCCGCCGGGGAGTCATCACCGCCTCGACAGGCAATCACGGCCAGTCGGTCGCTTACGCGGCCCGGATCTTCGGCGTCTCGGCGATCATCTGCGCTCCGCGCGGGGCCAACCGGCTGAAGGTGGCCAGCATGCAGGAGCTGGGCGCCGAGGTCGTCCTTCACGGCGCGAACTTCGACGAGGCCCGCGAGCACTGCGAGGAGCTGGCGCGCCGCGAAGGCTACCGCTACATCCACTCCGGCAACGAGCCGCTGCTGATCGCCGGGGTCGCCACCTACACGCTGGAGGCGCTCGAGACGCAACCCGCGCTCGACGTGATCATCGTCCCCATCGGCGGCGGCAGCGGCGCGGCCGGCGCCTGCCTGGTCGCCAGGGCGGTGAACCCGGACCTCAAGGTGATCGGGGTGCAGTCGGCCCAGGCCCCGGCGGCGTTCCTTTCCTGGCGCCAGCAGAGGCTGGTGGGCGCCGAGAACAGGACCGCGGCGGAAGGGCTGGCCACCGCCACCGCCTTCGAGCTGCCCCAGCAGATCATCCGCCGGCACCTCGACGACTTCCTTCTCGTCGACGACGGCGAGATCCGGACCGCGGTGGCGCTGATGGTCGAGGGAACCCGGACGCTGGTCGAGGCTGCCGGCGCCGCATCGCTGGCCGCCGCCCTCAAGCTCAGGGAGCGCCTGGCGGGAAAGCGGTTGGCGCTCGTCTGCTCGGGCGCCAACATCACGCCTGAGCAGCTGTCCGCGGCTCTGCCCGGGTCTCCCGCCGCCTAGAGCCCAGCGTCGCGGCGGCCAGCAGGGCGCCCAGCGCGCAGAGCCCCGCCGCCACCAGGAAGACCTCCCGGTACTCCTGCAGCAGCGCGCCGCGGACGCAGTTCTCGAAGGCGTTCAGCTGCGCGCGCAGGCCGCCGCTCGACGAGATGGCGTCGCAGTGGCGGTCGATGAAGATGCGCTGGAAGCGGCTCAGCCCGAACGCGGTCAGCGAAGCCAGGCCGATGACCATTCCCAGCGTCCGGGCCAGGACGACAAGGCTGCTGGCCAGGCCATGCTGACCGGCAGGCGCCAGGTCGAGCACGGCCGCCGAGAGCGGTGCTATGACGATGCCGAATCCCAGTCCGCACATGAAGAGCTCCAGCGTCGCCGGCACGGCCGCCGCGACGAGCTCGTTGACCCCCCAGCCCGACATCAGGGCGAAGGCTGCGGCGGCCAGCGTCAAGCCTCCGGCCGCGGTCCAACGCCGGCCGATCCGGCCGCCCAGCCAGCCGCCGATCAGCGCGCCGACCGGCAGGCCCAGCAGCAGGCGCACCAGCAGCAGTCCCGAGTGCAGCGTGTCCAGGTCGAAGACGCCCCGCGCCAGGACCGGCACATCGACCAGGGCGACCATCAGGCCGGCCCCCGCGATCAAGTTGGCGCCGAGCGAGCCCGCGAAAGCCCGGCTGCGCAGCAGCTGCGGCGGGATCAGCGGCGATAGCCGGCGCGCCTGCCGCCACGCGAAGGCGCCCAGCAGCAGCAGGCCGGCGACCGACAGAGGCGCTGCCAGGCTGTTGACCGCTCGCTGCTGGGGATCGTCGGGGTAGAGCGCGAAGACGAGCAGGGCCAGCCCCAGCCCCAGCAAGGAGGCGCTGGCCCAGTCCACCTGCGCGCGGCCGGCCACGGAGCGATCAACGGTCTGCGACCCATTCGGCGGTCCGGGCGCTCGGGCCGCAGTCTCCGGGGCCTCGCGACGATGGGCCGCCCAGAGTCCCAGCACGACAAGGGCTCCGAGCGGCAGGTTGAGCCAGAAGACCGCCCGCCAGCTGCCGAGCGCCGCGGCCAGCGCCGCTCCGTAGACCGGCCCCAGCACGCTTCCCGCCTCCTGGACGGCACCCACCGCGCCCAGTGGCAGCGTCCGCCGGCCGGCGGGGTAGATGTCCGCGGCCAGCGCCAGCGTCAGCGGCACCAATGCCCCACCTCCCAGCCCCTGCAGCACCCGGCCGGCGACCAGCCAGCCCAGCGCGGGCGCCAGCGCGGTCAGTGTCGAGCCCAGGGCGAAGACCGCGACCGCGACCGCATACGCCGGCAGCCGGCCCCGAGCGTCCGAGAAGGCGCCCAGCAGGGGCATGGCCACGACGTATCCGCCCAGAAAGCCGGTCAGGATCGGTGCCGCCGCCTCCAGGCGGTCGACCGGCACCTCCACCGCCGCCAGCATCTGCGGAAGCAGCGTCACCACGGCGTAGGTGTCGAGCGCCGCCAGGAAGAGGCCCGCCGCCGCCAGCCAGAGCTGCCGGCGCCTGCCTCCCAGGTGCTCCAGCAAGCCGCCTCGGCGGATCAGGGCGCCGGCGAAGCGGTGGGCGAAGCGGCCGGGGCCAGCGTCGGGGTTGTGATGGCGACCGGACGGTTGAAGTCGTGCAGGTCCACCTGCACCTGGACCTTCTTGCCGGCCTGGAGCAGCGGCCCGGCCAGCGTGACGCGGTGCACCATGTGGTCCGACTGCCCGGCCCAGACCGTCGCGTCGACCGGCCCCGCCGGCGTGATGCCCAGCAGCTGCCCGACCTGGGCGGCGGTGTAGCTGGTGGTGATCTTGTCGCAGTCGGCGCCGGCGATCTTCTCGACCCCCTGGTAGCTCGGGCTCTTGCCGGAGGCGAGCACCGAGGACAGGCCGCTGCGGGCGTCGAAGAGCCGCGCCAGGTTGGGGATCTCGGCGGCCTGGGCGTCGCTGAGCTGGGTGAAGCGCGAGAAGGGCAGCCGCAGGTAGACGTGGCCGCCGCTGGTCACCACGCGGACGTCGACCAGGAAGTCGCCCTGCTTGACCTTGAAGGTGGTGTCGCTCTGGTCGGGCAGCTGCACGGACGAGCTGGCGGTGGTGAGGGTCAGGCCCTGCAGGGTCACGCCGGGGCCGAACCTGGCGTCTGCCTTGACCGACTTGATGCCGGCCATCGCACGGCCGGCGTCGCGCAGCACGCGCGCCGGGTCCGGCTGGGCGGCGCCAGGCCCGGAGCAGGCCGCGAACAGCAGCAGCGTGGCCAGGGCGCCCAGCATCGCG
>JALYYF010000468.1 GCA_030946725.1 Candidatus Dormiibacterota bacterium | reverse complement strand
TAGGGCCGGCGGCCGGGCAGCCGATCTCTGCCCCGCAGCTCGACGCGGAAGAGGCTGCCGAGGATGAGCCGGAGCAGCTGCCGGGCCAGGCGGAAGCGCAGCGGCGCGTTCACGGGCGGACGAGCGGTCGGGCTACAGCGCCAGCAGCAGCTGTTCGCTGGCCTGCAGGGCGTGCGCTCGGACACCTCGCCGGCGGAGGTGACGGGCGAAGTCCTGGGCGAATCCGTGGACGGTGTACACCTGGTCGGCTCCAGAGAGCCGGACCACGTCGACCAGCTCGTCGAAGTCGCAATGGTCGGAGAACGGGAAGGCGACGTCCGCTCCGAAGATCCGCCAGAAGTCCGGGTCGCACGCCCAGCCCGAGATCAGAGCGGTCCGGTACCTGCCCAGGCGGCGGACCGCCTCCTTGCCGACCGGCGGCACGATCACGACGCGGTCGCCGGGCTCCCCGTCGAGCTCGATCCAGTCGGGCAGTGTGAGGCCCGCCGCTTCGTAGGCCCGCGCCGAGGCCACGCAGCGCTCCTCCAATGCGAAGCGAAAGCCATAGGGCGCCAGGGCCAGCATCAGCTCCTGGGCCTTGCCGGTGGCGTGAGCCAGCAGCACCGGCGTCACGCGGCAATCCAGGGCGCGCCGGCACCACAGCGCCACCGCCTCCGCGGCGGCCTCCAGCTCCGGGAAGCGGAAGTGGGGGCGCCCATAGGTGCTTTCGATGACGAGCACCTCACAGGGCGGTATCGGGGTGGGACCCTGGACGCCTCCCCGGCGCAGCTTCATGTCGCCGGTGTACAGAAGGCGGCAGCCGCCGTGCTCGAATAGAAGCTGCGCGGAGCCAAGCATGTGGCCGGCGTCGTGCAGCGTCAGACGAGCGCCGTCCAGCTCGAGGGAGTCCCCATGGTCGAGGAGGCGGACGGAACGTGGCCGCAGCGGCTGCGGCAGCAGGCCCAGCGTGGCCTCGGTCATCACCGCCTCCCGGTGGCGGCGGGCGTGGTCGGTGTGCGCGTGTGACACAAAGGCGAGGTCGCGCTGTGTGAGAGGGTCGAGCCAGAGCCCGTGGCCGACCAGGGAGATGCCCCGATCCCAGGTCACGTGGCGGGTCATGGCAGGGTCGTCAAAGCCGGACGGCCGAGAGCTGGAAGCGGTCGTGCATGGCGAAGAGGTGAGGAGGCACCCGGATTCCGAGCTCAGCATAGGCCTCGAAGGGCACCCCGATGTCGGCCACCCACACCTCACCCGCGCGAGCGGGCCCCTCACCGCCCAGCAGCCCCGCCTTGGGCAGCCCGAGCGTCACGGTCAGCGCTGCGTTCACGCAGGCGCCTTCGGCCCGGCCGCTGTCCGCGTCCAGGCCTGAGGGCACGTCGACCGAGACCACGCGCAGGCCCGACCCGTTCACGGCCTCGATCCAGCCGGCCACCGGTCCCTCGGGCGGGCGCGACAGCCCGGTGCCCAAAAGGGCGTCCAGCACGATCTGGGCACCGGAGAAGTCGGGCTGGGAGGCGATCTCGACCCCGATCGCCCTCAGAGCGGCCGCCTGCTCCGCGGCCAGGCCGCTCAGGCGGTCCGGCTGGAGGCAGGCGACGCCGGCGAGCCGGCCCCAGCGGTGCAGGTGGCGGGCCGCCGCCAGGCCGTCGCCGCCGTTGTTGCCGCGGCCGCAGATGACCATGGTGCGCGCCCGGCAGTGACGCGCCACCTGCCAGCCGGCAGCCTCCATCAGCCAGGAGACGGGCAGCTGGAACCGCTCCGAGGCGAGCCGGTCGACCTCGCGGACCTGGGCGCTAGTGAGGAGCGGGATCTGGCCGCTGGACAAGGAAGGAGCAGTAGGGGTCGCGGCGGTGGATCGACTTCTCCTGGGAGACCGGACGGCCGAGCAGCTCCACGATGAGCTGCGGCGTGATCGTGCAGACCTGCGGGAACTTGAGGGCGGTGTTGCGGAAGGGGCAGTTGTGGATGCTCACCCGGACGCCGTCGGGCGTCTCCTCACGCTCCGCCAGCGTGCCGGCCCGTGCTATCCAGTCGACCAGTCGCGTGAGCCTCTCGTCGAAGTCCAGCCCCTCCATCGTCGGCGCGACGGCCTCGGCGTGCCGGTGGGCGACGCGCTCGAAGACCTGGTCCAAGAGCTCCGGACCGCCCATCTCCTGGAGCTCGGTCAGCACCATGGTGGCCAGCTGGCCGTAGCGCTTGGGGAAGGACGCGTCCGCCCTCTCGGTCAGGGAGAACTTGAGGACGGGACGGCCGCGCTTGGTTCGCACCGGCACGCTTCGCACCAACCCCTCCCGTTCCAGGTTGGTGAGGTGCTGGCGGACGGCGTTGGGAGTGACCCCGAGCTCGGCCGAGATTCCTTCGGCGCTGGCCGCCTGCTTGCGCCGGAGCAGCTCCAGCAGCTCCATGCGGGTCGACCGGCCGGCGATGAGGCTTGGCATATCCGGCTGAATTGGCCGGAGCTTAGCACAGGCGCCTGGCTATGCCTTCACGGGTAGGAGATTTCCCCACATCGTCCTTGACGAATTTCGTCCAACCCATACAATGCCATGGGCGATACGAAGGAACCGCCGGAGGGGGAGAAAATGATCGAAGAAGCCTGCGTCGCGATCGAGACTGTCGAGGCGCGCGATCGACGCCTGAGAGAGGCGAAGTACGCGCGCCGCAATCGAATGCGATACATCGACCACCTGCTGAACGAGCTGGAGATGCTCAACCTGGCCGAGAGGCGCCAGGTGCCGGCCCGCCTCTCCACGGCGCTCGATCGCCTGCTGGCGGATTGCGAGTGCACTGGCGAGGCGGCCCGGCCGGCCACCGTGATACAGGCGATGGACCTCCTCTACGAGATCCAGGACGGCCTGATGTTCACGTTGCCGGACGAAGACTGACGGCCGCCGACCGGTCAGGCAAGCGCGGCTTCGACGACGGCCCGCGGGGCGCCCAGGACCTGAAGCAGGTCCGCGGGCATTCCGTGGCGTCTCTGCAGATAGGCGGCGTCGTTGACGCCGACCCAGACCTGGCCGGCCTCATCCTGCCAGACCAGGATCTTGAGCGGCAGGTCGATCGCCGCTTCGGGTGACAGTTCCATCACCCGGGTGCCGGCCGCCGGGTTGCCGAATATGAACAGAGTGGTCGGGCGCAGCCGAAGACCGGCGCGCTCGGCCTCCAGGCTCTGATCGATGGCGGCGAACAGCGTGAGCTGGCGCCGTCCGATCTCCGAGCGCAGCCGGGCGACCGTCTCGGCATAGCTGTGCCGGCTCGCCGTCCGAACCACTCCATTGGTCGGGCTCATGGTCCCATCTATACCGAGTCGGCGCGCGAAGCGGCCAGCAGGTCCGCCGCCTCCTCACTGAGGCGTGAAACGAGCTCCGAGCAGGGCTCCACGGAGTCGATGAGACCGGCCGCCTGGCCGAAGTTCAGCTCTCCGTAGGCCGCGTCGTCCTCCCTGGAGGCGCGGGCGATGGCCTCTCCAACCCGGGAGCGATTGCGGCGGAGCTCGTTCTCGCGGCCCGCCCACTCCTCGATGAGCCGGTTGCGGCGGGCGCGGTCGAAGGCGCCGGGCCAAACGGTGGCCCTGGCGATGTCGGGGATCTCCGTGAGCTGGGTGTCGTGGCCGTCGCTGTCCACGATCGCCTGCTTGAAGGAAGGCGGCCATGGCGCTTCCTCGGTGGCCAGAAAACGCGTTCCCATGAGAACGCCGTCGGCTCCCAGGAGCAGCGCCGCGGCGATCTGGGCACCGGTGGCGATCCCACCCGCGGCCAGCACGGGTACGGGCTCGACGGCCCTCACAACCATTGGAACGAGCACCATCGTCGCCACCGTGCCGACGTGTCCGCCGCCCTCGCTTCCCTGTGCGACCACCAGGTCGGCGCCGGCGGAGGCGGCGCGGCTTGCCTCCTCCAGGTGGGCCGCCTGGTGCATCACCAGCGCGCCGGCCTGGTGGGCGCGGTCGAAGAGCGCTCGAAGGTCCTGCTCCGGCCAGGGCCAGGCCGTCGAGAAGACCGCGGGGTGCTCGCCAAGAACAGCCTCGATGTTCTCCTCGGAGGCCAGGAAGAGGAGCAGGTTGAGGCCGAAAGGCCGCTCGGTGGTCGCGCGGATTTCCTGGGCCAGCGCCTTGACCCGCTCGGGCGAGTGACGAGAGACACCGAGCACACCGAGGCCACCGGCCTGGCTGACCGCCGAGACCAGGCGGGGAGAGGTGGCGCCGCTGCCCATGCCGCCCATCACGATCGGATGCTCGATGCCGAGCAGCTCTGTGACGCGTGTGTGCAGTGTCATCCCTGCTTGCCCTTGTCAGAGAGAAACTCCTGGTAGCGGCGGTAGGCCTCCTGCTTGCGGGAGTCGACGATCTTCGTGTAGCCCTGCAGCGTGTTCAGGTTGGCGTGCCCCAGCACCTCCTGGACCAGCCGGACGTCGCCGCCGGTCACCTCGAGGAGGCTGGTGGCGGTCGTGTGTCGCGCCACGTGAGGGGATCTGAATGACCAGGCGCCGAGCTCCTTGCGCAGCCGGTTCACGATGTGGCGCGCCCCCGCCGCGGTCAGGCGGCGCTCGCGGTCGTCCGCGGAGGACCGGTCGTAATTGATGAACAGGGCCATGCAGGTGTCGGTGCGCATCTGCAGGTAGTCGTCGACGGCCGCCTTGGCGTCGTCGGTCAGGTAGACCGCGCGCTGCTTGGCGCCCTTGCCGGTGACGATCAGCCGGTTGCCCTGCCGGGGCACGTCGGTCCGCTCCAGCTGCAGGGCTTCAGAGATCCGGCAGCCCGTGCTCAGGAGGAAGTGGACGAGCGCGCGGTCCCGCTTCTCGATCGGCGTCTCTCGGGGAAGCGAGGTCAGCAGCCTTGTCAGCTCGTCGGAGGGCAGCGGCTTGGGCAGGCGCTGTTCCAGCTTGGGCAGCGTGATGCCGTTGGAGAGGTCGCTCTCCATCAGGCGTTCGCGGGCCAGCCAGCGCAGCCAGGAGCGGACGGCGACCAGCGCCCGCGCCCTGGAGGCGGGGCTCTTGAGCGTTGTCGCGAGATGACGCTGGAATGCGCGCAGGTCTTCGTGGCGCAGCTCTTCCATGCCGAGGCTGTGTCCCCGGGAGGCCAGGAACCCGGCCAGCCGCCGCAGCTCCCGATCGTAAGCCCGCACAGTGTTCGGACTCCGGTTGGCCTCCAGCTGCAGCCAGCCGATGTACTCGTCCGCGGCGGCTTGAAATGCTAGGCCCACAATCTTGTCCCTCCCCCTTGCGGGGAGGGTAGGGAGGGGGTCTTAGCCCAGACGGCCACAGCGAATCCGGCCTCACTGGTTACGTCCGGGATTGCAAACCTCCGTTCCCGCCCGGCGGGGGGTGGCTAAGGGTCCTTGCGGTTGACCTGGATGCGGATCTTCTCGGGCGGACGGGGTCTGGACTTCGGAACCCGCACTGTCAGGACGCCGTCTTCCACCGAGGCGGCCGCCTCGTCGAAGCGGCAGTCGCCGGGCAGTGCGATCTGCCGCTGGTACTCTGCCGACTGCATCTCCTGGTGCAGGTACTCACGCTTGGGAATCTGCGCCCGGCCGCGGATCGTGAGCACGTTGTCCGTGCAGTCCAGGCTCACGTCCTCCGCTCGCACCCGCGGCATGGACGCCTCGACGATCACCGCGTCCGGCTCCTCGAAGACGTTCACCGGCATCCAGTCGCCACCACCACGGCGGCGCTCCGCGACCATCTGCTCCAGCATCTCGCGCAGCGGATTTGGACCCGGGTCTGAGAAACGCCAACCGATCACAGCAGAATTCTAGATGTGGCGGACAAGCGACCCGACTCTGACGAGCCGTTCGAGGAAACCCGGCGCACTCTGTACCGGGAGCGCCCTGAGGACTTCGTGGCCGCGCGTGACCGCCTGGTCCGCGAGCTGCGCGCCCGGAAGGACCGCGACCTGGCCGCTCGCGTAGCCCGGCTGCGCCGCCCCCCGCTCAGCCTCTGGCTGGCCAATCGCCTGCACGATGTGGCGGGCCCCCAGCTTCGGGACCTTCTCTCGGCCGGCGGCGAGCTGCAGGCGGCGCAGGCCAGCGCTGCCGGCGGGGACGCTTCAGCCCGGCGGCGCTTTCGGGAGCTGATCGGCCGCCATTCGCAGCTGATCGACGGGCTGGTGCGCGCCGGATTGGCGCTGTCCGAGGAGCAGGGTCACGGGAGCGGGGAGGAGGTCGGGCGCCGCCTCGCCGCGACGCTGCGCGCGGCCTCCACCGAGCCGGGGGAGAGCGGCCGGGCGCTTCTGGAGGGCCGGCTCGACACGGAGATGGAGCCAGGGGGCTTTTCGCTCGTCTCCTCGCCGGGGACCGGAACCGGCTTCGGCACGCCGTCACCGATCGCGACTCCCCGCACAGATGGTGGCGAGGAGGAGGAGGAGCGGGAGTCTGCTCTGGAGGTCGCGGCACGGGCGGCCGAGGCGAAACGGGCGGCGGTCGACAGCGAAAGGGCCGCCATGGCAGCCCGCTCACGTGCCGAAGAGCTC
>JALYYF010000458.1 GCA_030946725.1 Candidatus Dormiibacterota bacterium | reverse complement strand
GGCCTCCGAGACCAACACCGTGAGCTTCGCAGTCCCGGCCGATCCCGGCAAAACCAGCGTGAGCGACACCGTGCAGGTGTTCTTCACCGTGAACCCGTGCGTCGAGACGTCGACAGCCGCAGGAGCGACGACCCAGCCCAACCCGGTCATCAGCGCGCAGGTCGCCTTCGGCCGAACCTGCACGCCGCCGCCCTTCCAGGTCACCCAGGTCAGCCTGGTTCCAAGCAGTCCACCCTCGCAGCCCGGCTGCCAGGCGGGGACCGTCGGCTACACGTGCGACTTCACGCTGCAGGTCGACTACGCCAATGCGCCGGCCGGTGCGACGGTCGGCGGTTCGGTGACCGGGACGGGGTCTCAGCCAGGGGGCCAGCCGGAGACGAACAGCACGACCTTCTCCATCTCGGTGAACCCTTCAGCCGGCAGCGTGACAGCCCCGGTCAGGCTGTTCTTCACGCGAGACCCGTGTGCCGATGCCTCGACCGCGTACGCCCAGACGGACCAGCCGAATGCCGTGACCAGCCCGGCGGTCGCCTTCGGCAACGTCTGCTCGCCTCTGACGGTCAACAGGGTCACCCTCACGGCGGACGATCCTTCGCAGACGGGCTGCCAGCCGGGGCCGGCCGGCTACGTCTGCAGCTTCACCGTGGTCGTGGAGTACGTCAACGCGCGCTCCGGCGACCAGATCACCGGCTCCCTCAGCGGTAGGAACGCGCCACCACAGGTACCGCCGCTGACCAGCACCGAGACCTTCAACATCCAGGCCGACCCCTCCTCCGGCAGCGCGAGCACCACGGTGAGGCTCGTGTTTCCCACCAACCCCTGCGTCGAGGACTCGACGGCGACGGCGGCCACCGACAAGCCGAACGCCGCCGGCAGCACGACAGTTCGCTTCGGTCGGATCTGCACGCCCGGCTGAGGTGCTGGCGGGTCGATGACCGCGGAACACGTGTCCGAAGCCACCTGACCCCTTAACCCACCCCTCCGGCAGGGAGTGCCAGAATACGGGCTCCGCCCTCCACGCCCCCTCCTTCAGAAGACGGCTGGGGTGGGGTGCGGAGCCAAAGTCAAGGAGGCGACATATGGCAGACGCCACAACCTCGGTCGCAAGTAAGCCCGTTTGGGTCGACCTCTCAACCTCCGACGCGGCCGGCGCGCGAGAGTTCTACTCCAAGCTGTTCAGCTGGGACGTCGAAATCAACTCCGACCCTCAGTACGGCGGATATGCGCTGGCCAGGGTGGACGGCCAGGACGTGGCGGGGATCGGGCCCAAGATGTCCGAGCAGGCCCCGACCGCCTGGTCGGTCTACATCGGCACTCCGGACGCCGAGGAGCTGGCCGGCAATGTCCAGGCAGCCGGCGGAAACGTGATCGCGCCGCCTTTCGACGTGGGTGACCAGGGCCGCATGGCCGTGTTCCAGGACCCCAGCGGAGCTTTCATCTCGGCGTGGCAGCGCAAGGCAATGGGTGGCTTCCACACCAACGCTCCGAACACGTTCGGCTGGGCCGAGCTCAACTCGCGCGGGATAGAGAAGGCCGTCCCGTTCTACAGGGCGGTGTTCGGCTGGACCGACAAGCGGAGCGACATGGGCGAGGGTCAGGCCCCGTACATCGAGTTCCAGCTCGGTGGCGAGAGCATCGCCGGCGGCATGGAGATGAACTCCATGGTCCCCGCCGAGGTGCCCAGCTACTGGATGGTGTACTTCGGCGTGGAGGACGTCGACCGGTCCTTCAAACAGGCGACCGAGTCAGGCGGCCGGGAGATGCTGGCGCCGATGGACTTCCCCGGCGGCCGCTTCGCGATCGTCAGCGACCCCCAGGGTGCGGTCTTCGGCCTGCTCAAGATGCAGGCGCGCTGAACAAACAGATTGAGTTCGCGGGCCGGCACCTCGCCGGCCCGCCGTCCCCACCCCTTCGGCCCCGTGACGTGCGAGGATGGCCAGCGACTATAGGGAGCCGGCCGGCCGTTGGCACGGCGCTCCCGCGCTCAGGAGGACGGAGATGGCAGGTCAGATTGCAACCGGCGGCATCCACCACCTGCGGCTGACGGTGACGGACGTGGTACGCAGCCGGGAGTTCTACACCGGCCTGTTGGGGTTCGACGTCGCGGTCGATTCGCCGCCGCCTGACGACCCTGCCGCGAAGGAGGTCTATCCGGTCCTGTTCGGCGGCGTGGTCATGGTCCGCGGCAGCCTGCTCCTGGGACTGCGTCCGGTGGCCCCGGCGGGCGACCGGTTCGACGAGGACCGGGTCGGCCTCGATCACCTGAGCTTCAGCGTCGCCAGCAGAGCCGACCTCGACGAGGCTGTGCGGCTCTTCGACGAGCGAGGCGTGCCCCACGGCGAGATCAAGCCGCTTCCCGGGTTCGGCATCTTCGTGCTCCCGTTTCGGGATCCCGACAACATCCAGGTCGAGCTGACCGCGCCGATGAGCTGAGGGCGGCGCCGCCCGAAAGCGGCGTCCGCCTACGCTGGTGACGTGGCGGCAGCCTGTGACGGTCCGGTCCGTGAGCTCGTCCGGGGGGCGCCGGCCCGGACACTGCACGGGCTGGTGCTCGGCTATGGCGGGTTCCGGGACGACCTCCCCGATTCGACCGTGCTGCGCGAGCCGCCCTCCTGCGCCGTCCCTGTCATCGTGGACCTCGGCTGCGGCTGGCGCGTGTCGACGCCGGCGGACGGTTACCGACCGCGGCACCTGGTGGGCTTCACGGCCGGCCTCCACGACGCCTACGCCCTGGTCGAGCCCGCCGGCCCCACCGCCGGCGTGCAGATCGACCTTTCACCGCTGGCGGCGCGGAGGCTGTTCCGGGTGCCCATGCGCGAGCTCACCAACCGCGTCGCTGCCATCGATGACCTCCTCGGGCCTCTGGCCGGCGTTTTGCGGGAGCGGCTGGGAGAGGCGCGGTCCTGGCCGGAGCGCTTCGCGATGCTCGACGAGTTGCTCATGCCGTCTCTCAGCGGTGGTGCGGCGGTCTCGCCGGGCGTCGAGTGGGCGTGGCGGCGGCTCCAGTCGACCGGTGGCGCGGTGTCCGTCACTTGGCTCGCGGCGGAGCTGGGCTGGAGCCGCAAGCGGTTGGTCGCGCACTTTCGGGATGAGGTCGGCCTGCCTCCGAAGGCGGCGGCGCGCGTCATGCGCTTCGGGGCGATGACGTCACGGCTCCGCTCTGGCCGGCCGCAAAGCTGGGCCGAGCTTGCCCTCGACCTCGGCTACTTCGACCAGGCCCACCTCGCCCGCGAGGTCAGGCTCCTGGCCGGCGTGACGCCCGGCGAGCTCCTGGCCGACCTCCGGAGAGGCTCCGCCCGGGACAGCCCGCGCAGTGGCCGTCTGAGAGCGGTCCCGGCGAAACATCCGTCCAATACGGCCGGATGCCCCGACCGTTAGGTTGAGGCCCATGAGCACTATCGACGGAGAGGAAGCGTGAGCGAGCAGCCGGCCGGGCGCTGGCCGGCCGTCGTACCCATGCCGACCTACGAGGACGTCGGGGCCGCGACCGACTGGCTGTGCACAGCCTTC
>JALYYF010000455.1 GCA_030946725.1 Candidatus Dormiibacterota bacterium | reverse complement strand
GCTTCGGCGCAGGCCGCGGCTTCCTTCTCGGCGGCGGGCAGCGCGGCCTCGGCCGGCCTGACCCGCGCCTCCAGCCGCGCCAGCGACTCCTCCAGGAACTGCCGGCGGGTCCTGGTGGAAGCGACCGAGGCTTCGGCCGAGGCCAGCTCGCGCCGAGCCCGGTCGGCCGTGGCTCGAGCCGCCCGCGCCTGCTGGGGATCTCCCCTGACCGGCTCCGGGGGCGCCGCCGGCACCGCCTGCAGCTCGCGCTCCGCCGCCTCGACCTCGGATCGGAGCTGCTTCTGCAGGGCGGCGGCCGTCTCGGCGCGGGCGAGCAGCTCCGACTCCTCCACCTGTGCGGCCTCGGCCATGGCGGACTGGTTGCGTCCCCGTTCCTCCGCCAGCGCCAGCTCGTGCTGCGCCCGCGTCACGTCCAGCCGGTGTGCTCCGATGGCGCGCTGGCGGTGGAGCCGGCGGTCCTGGGCGGCCTGCAGCTCCTGGCGGCGCTTGCGAAACTCCTCCTCGGCAGCTCTGGAAGCCTCCGCCGCCTCTGCCACCCGTCGCTCCAGGGCCTGGACCTGCGAGCTGGCCCGGCGGTGGCCGTCCCGAGCCTCCCGCCATTCCTCCCAGGCCAGGCTGCCGCGCAGCACCTCCAGGCGGCGCCGCGCCTCGTCGGCCTCGCGCGCCGCGGCGGCCTGTGCCCGGACCGACTCGAGCCTCGGCTCGATCTCGCCGCGCAGGTCCTCTAGCCGGAGCAGGTTGCGAGCCAGCTCTTCCAGCTGCTGGGCGGCCTCCCGGCGCTTTGCCTTGACGCCCCGGACCTGTGCCGCCTCCTCGATCAGCAGCCGGCGCTGCTCCGGCGTGCAGCTGATGATCGACTCGATGTCGCGCTGGTCGACCATGGCGTAGGAGTCGGTGGTCAGGCCGGTGGAAGAGAGCAGCTCCATCAGATCGCGACGGCGGACCCGCGATCCGTTGAGGAAGTAGTCGCTCTGGCCCGTGCGGTCGACCCGACGGCGGATCGAGACCTCCTCGTAGTCGACGGGCAGCCGGTGGTCGGAGTTGTCGATCAGGATGACCACCTCGGCGACCGCGGACCGGGCCCGCCGTTCACCGCCGGCGTAGATGACCTCTTCCATGCGGCGACCCCTCAGGTCGCGGGCCTGTGTCTCGCCCAGCACCCACTTGAAGGAGTCGACGATGTTGCTCTTGCCCGAGCCGTTCGGCCCCACGATGGCCGTTACGCCTGGGTCGAAGCTGATCTCGGTCTGGCGGGCGAAGGTCTTGAAGCCCGCGAGCGTGATGGAGCGGAGCTGCACCTGGCCCTGAAGGTTAACAGATGTAGTAGTCGGTGGCCATGCCGGCTACCAGATGCAAGATTCCTGCCTAGCCAGCTCCCGGCGCACTGCCGTCACCCCCGGCGTCGCCGAGCTGAATCCCGGGAGCCGCCTGGGAGGCGTCGCCGTCCGGGGCCGGCGCGGGCTGCGGGCGGCGCCGTCGAGTGCCCCGCCGCGACGAGGTTGGCGGCGCAGTGGTCTGCTCAGGCGGCGGAGCTTCAGCAGGCTGCTCCGGGCTGGGGGCGGTGGATTTCCGGCGGCGGCTGCGCCGAGGCTTGGGCTGCTCGAAAGCGGCGGCTGCCTCGGTAGACGCCGCCGCCGGCCCCCCGGCCGAGGAGGGGTCCTGGGCGCGCTCTTCGGTATAACCGGCGTCGGTGACGCCGTCGAGGCCGTCGGGCACGGACTGGGCCGGCTGCTCGACGGCGACATCCCGCAGGCGGGCTCCGCGGCCGGGCTTTCCGGCCGTGTCTCGCCGGCTCAGCTCGGCCAGGGCGTTGCGGGCCGCGTCCTGCTCGGCACCCTGCTTGGTGACGCCGTGCCCGGTTCCAAGGGGCTCGGGTCCCGCGTACACCACGGCGGTGTACTCACGCTGGCGGCCCCCACGGGCGCTCACGCTGTCGTAGTAGGGCGTCTGGCCGAACTTCTCCTGCACCACCTGCTGGAGCCTGCCCTTGTGGTTCTCGTCCTGCACCGGCTCGGGCAGCGACCGGAACCGGTCGAGGTAGTAGTGGTAGGCGGCGTCGTAGCCGGCGTCCAGGAAGATCGCGCCCAGGACAGCCTCGAACGCGTT
>JALYYF010000452.1 GCA_030946725.1 Candidatus Dormiibacterota bacterium | reverse complement strand
CCGCGCCAGGCGGCGACGCACCCGGCCACGAACTCCTGCGTCTCCTCGACGCGCTGCCTGGGACGCCAGGTCATGTAGCGCGCGACCTCCGGGTCGCGGCCGTAGGCCTCGAAGATGTCCGCCGCGTCCTCCAGGAGCGGAGCCCGCAGGAGCAGACGCTCGGTACGTATGACCTCCGGAAACACGACTACTACTTTCACATGGAGCAGCCGGCCGGCACACCCTATGCTGACGGTGGGTTAACGGTGGGTTAGATGTCCCAACGCGAATGGCTTCGCTCGATAGTCAGCACACCTCACCCGCGCCTGCAGATCTCGCTCCCGAGCCGGCTGCGGCCGCTTCGCCGCTGGCTGAAGCACTGGCCTCCGATGCGGGTGCTGCTGGTCTACCGGGACACCAAGGCCGGTGACTATGCCGCCGGCCTTGCCTTCCACGCACTGCTGACCATGTTCCCCATCTTCCTGGGGCTGCTCACGCTGTTGGGCCTGATCACGCGCAACGAGGATCTCGACCTCCGGGTCGCGTCGGCGATCGTGACCAGCTTCCCGCTGGGGATGCAGATCGAGGTGCGGAACGCGATCCTCTCACTGCAGCACAGCGCGGGGACGTATGGGCTCGTCGCCGTGGCCTGGCTGGCCTGGACCGGGACCGGCTATTTCTCGCACCTCGAGTGGGCGGTGAATCGTATCTACATCAGCCCCAACCGCTCCTTCCTGCATCAGCGGCTGATGGGGCTGGGCATGATCTGCGCGCTCTCGACCTCGATCGCCGCGGGCGTGGGCGCCGCCTGGGTGCTGAGCGAGGTGAAGGTGCTCTCGCCACTGGGATTCGTCATCAACTGGCTGATCCTGGCGCTGCTCCTCTGGTCGATGTACCACGTGGTGCCCAACCGCCGCGTCGGCCTGCACGAGTCCTGGCCCGGCGCCCTGCTCGCCAGCTTCCTGATCCAGGTGCTGAACCTCGCCTTCCCGCTCTACCTGCGTCTCACGCACAACTTCAACGCCTTCGGCAGGGGCCTGCTGCTGTTCCTGGTGCTGGTGACCTGGCTGTACCTGGTCAGCCAGCTGCTGCTGCTGGGCGCGGTGCTGAACCGGCTGCAGCTCGGTCGCATACCCACCATCGGCCGCTCACACGAGCACGAGGACGACTCGCCGTGGGAGTGAGCGGCACGCGTTGACCCGCGCTGCGCGCCGGAGTTACCTTGGCGTTGCGATGGCTGGGAGAGTTCCCCTATGGACGGGCCGATGACCGGACCGGCCGCCGCCCCTGCGCAGATACCGGCACATCCTCCAGGCACCGTACGCCACCGGATCAGCGCCGCCAAGCTGAACCAGCACCAGCTGGACGGCTACCGCGAGGCCATCCGGCAGGCGGGGCAGTTCAGTTCCGGTGACAACCGCGGCTTCCAGTGGTTCGCCGGCCAGCACGGGATCCCGGGCAACTTCTGCCAGCACCACGTGCAGAGCGAGCACGGCCGGCGCTTCTTCCTGCCCTGGCACCGGGCCTACCTGTACTTCTTCGAGCTTGCGCTGCAGGACCTGGTCCCGGACGTCACCCAGCCCTGGTGGGATTGGACGTTCGACCCCCAGAACCCGACCTGGATTCCCGACGTCTATGGGGTCGCGACCCTGCCCGGCGGGGCGCCGAATCCGCTATTCAGCCAGCCGATCAACGTCCGGCCCCCGCGTCCGGGCCAGCCGCCGGCGACCGTGCGAGCCCATAGCGGGCCCGACCCCCGCGTGCAGCCGACGCAGGATCAGCTCACCGCGCTGCTCAACGAGGGCGACTTCTTCACCTTCTCGCTGGAGGTGGAGAACATCCACGACGGCATCCACGGCGCCACGGGGGGAACCATGGCCAACATCGCGTGGGCGGCCTACGACCCCATCTTCTTCGCGCACCACACGATGATCGACCGCCTCTGGTCGATGTGGCAGGACCTGCACGGGGCGCCGGGGCCCACCCAGGACATGCTCGGCGAGGCGCTGCCACCCTGGGCCATGACCGTCCAGCAGACGCTGGACGTCGGCAACCTCGGCTACTCGTACGCGGCCACCTCCGTCCGCGTACCGGGGACGCCCTGATGGCGCCGCCCGCCACCTTCACGTCGGCGCCCCTCGCCCTGCCTCCGACGACCGGCGTCAAGCTGTTCTACCGCGCCGACCTGCTCTTCTATGACGTCGACCAGACGGGCGCGAGCTACCGGGCCGCGGTCTTTTTCGACAACCCCGGCGCGAACCAGGAGACGCCCGAGGACGCCGAGCACGGCTTCGCCGGGTCCTTCTCCATCTTCGGCAAGGGCGGTTGCTTCGGCGACGAGGGCCACTGCATCCCGCGCGGGCCGCAGCACCGCTTCGACAGGCGTCCGCCGCATCCCGCACTGCCCACGCTGAAGGTCGTACGGGTGACGGACGCCGTCCAGGCGCTGCTGGCGCGCGGGCTGACCGAGACCACGGTGACGCTGGTCCCCACCCTCGCCGACACGGCGGGCGTCCAGATCGAGGGCGACTTCGAGCACCCGATCCAGTTCTCCCAGCTCGGGCTGGTCACTTACGACAAATAGATGCGGGGGAAACAGGCGTCCGGATGAGTCTCCCTCCCCTTGCGGGGAGGGTTAGGGAGGAGGTTTCGGCGGCGCCGAGCTGACCACTGCCGCATCCTCGGCGGTGCCGATCAGACGGGTGCCTTCGCGCGTCAGGTATGGACGGACGCCCGGGGGCGCCACGCCGGACTCACGGGGCGGTCGGGCGTTTCCCCGCCTTTCGTCGAACCATCACGCGATGGTCAGGAGGTCAGCTTATGCACCAGCGAATCAGAGTGGGTGCCCTTCGTCTCCTGGCGGGGGTGGCCCTCGCCGGCGCGATGGTCGCGCCCAACCTGGTCGCGCCGGGGACGGCCCTGGCGGTCTCTTCGCCGACCATCACCTCCTTCTCGCCGAAGGGGGGCCCGGTGGCGGGCGGCACCGCCATCACCGTTCACGGCACCGGCTTCGTCATCGGAGCGCGCCTTCGCTTCGGCGGCACCTACGACGCGACCAACGTCATCGTGGCCAACTCGACCACGCTCACCGCGACGACGCCGGCGCCGGCCGTCTTCGGTCCCGAGGGACTGCAGGTCATCAACACGGACTCGGGCAAGTCTCCGTTCTCCACCGACGAGTTCAACTTCTGGGAGCAGCTGCCGGCGGCCCTGACCCCGGGCTCGACCGTGGTGGCTTCCGGCTGGCAATTCGACGCGCACGGAAACCACCTGGAGGCCTTCACCAAGGGGACCGGCGGCGCGCTGTACCACGCCACGGACATCGACCTCGGCGGGTGGAGCTCGTGGACGTCGCTGGGCGGCACCCTCACCTCGGCGCCCGCCGCCGTGTCCTGGGGCACGAACCGGATCGACGTCTTCGCCCGCGGCACCGACAACGCCCTCTGGCACCGCTGGTTCAGCGGCGGCGCCTGGAGCGCGGGTTGGGAGAGTCTGGGCGGCATGCTGACCTCCGCGCCCACGGTCTCCTCCTGGGCGAACGGCAGGCTGGACGTGTTCGCCGCCGGGACCGACCATGAACTCTGGCACCGCTGGTTCGGGGGCGCCTGGAGCGGTTGGGAGACGCTGGGCGGCGTCGTGAACTTCGATCCGACGGCCGTCTCCTGGGGACCCAACCGGATCGACACGTTCGCTCGCGGGACCGACAACGCGCTCTGGCATCGCTGGTTTGCCGCAGGCCGTTGGAGCGGCTGGGAGACGCTGGGCGGAACTCTCACCTCGGCTCCGGCGGTCTCCTCCAACGGAACCGGAGACCTCGAGGTCTTCTACCTGGGAGCGGGCGCTGACATCCGCCACCGGGCCTATTTCAGGGGCTGGCAGCAGCCGAAGTCCGAGGGCACGTACTGGGGCACCAACTGGCAGTTCACCCTGGGCACGGTCGGAATCGGGTTCCCGGTGGTGGTGGATCTCTTCGCGGTCGGCAACGACGGCAAGACCTGGCATATCGACCTGCCGGCGGCCTCCCAGTAGCGGTTCGAGGACACCCGCTACGCTCTGCTGGTGGCAGAGCGGCAGGATCCCCACGATCCCGGCTTTGAGGTAGCAGGCGAGCTGGCGGCGTCCGTCGAGGGCGCCGCCAGCCGACCGATCAGGATCGCCGGGGGCGGTGACGTCCGCGCCGGCACCGCGTCGTGGACCGATCCCACCATGACCGCCAAGGGCGTCTTCTATCCGGACGACGCCACCACTGCGGAGGACCGGCTGCGTCACTATGCCACCGTCTTTCCGGTGGTGGAGGTGGACGCCACCTACTACGCGCTGCCCCGGGAGCAGCAGGCGAAGCTATGGGCGGAGCGGACGCCCGACGACTTCGTGTTCGACGTCAAGGCGCACGCGCTGATGACCGGTCAGCCGAGCGAGGTCAAGCGCCTGCCCAGGGACATCCGTGAGGCGCTCCCCGAAGAGCTGGGCGCCAAGAGCCGGATCTACCGCAAGGACCTGCCCGCGGACGTCGATGACGAGATCTGGCGTTCGTTCAGGGCCGGCGTCGAGCCGCTGAGAGAGGCCGGGAAGCTGGGGGCGGTGTTCCTGCAGTTCCCGCGCTGGGTCTTCCCCTCGAACGAGGCGCGCGAGCAGATCCTGGAGGCCAAACAGCGGCTGGGAGAAACGCTGCTCACGGTCGAGTTCCGCCACGGCTCCTGGTTCAACGAGAAGAACGCGGAGCGCACGCTGCGATTCCTGACAGACAACCAGATCCCCTACGTGGTGGTAGACGAGCCGCAGGGCTTCAAGAGCTCGGTGCCGCCGGTGACCGCGGTGACCTCCCCAGAGCTGGCCGTCTTCCGCTTTCACGGGCGGCGCGAGGACCTCTGGGAGAAGCGGGACATCCCGCCCAACGAGCGGTTCAGGTA
>JALYYF010000444.1 GCA_030946725.1 Candidatus Dormiibacterota bacterium | reverse complement strand
TGGCTTCGCCTGTTCAACAGCCAGGTGGGTGGAGAGATCAGCTGGCTGCTGCCGCTGGCCGGCCTCGGCCTGCTGGCCGGCCTGTGGGCACATCGATCGGGGGCCCGGACGGACGCGGCCCGGGCCGCCTACGTGCTCTGGGGTGTGTGGCTCCTGGTGCACGCGGCCGTCTTCAGCTTCGCATCGGGCATCTTCCACGCCTACTACACGGTGGCGATGGCGCCTGCCGTGGCGGCGCTGGTCGGAGGCGGCCTGGTCGACCTCTGGCGGCTGCGCTCCCGCTCGCTGGTCGCGGCCGCGGCGCTGGCGGCCGGCCTGGTCGCCACGGCCTGGTGGGGCAGCCGGCTCCTCGGCCGGACGCCGAGCTTCGCGCCAGGCCTGGGCACCCTGGAGCTGGTTCTCGCCGCGCTGGCCGCGGTCGTGCTCCTGGCGCTGGGCCTCAGAGGCCGGGGATGGGGGCCGCTTCAGGCTCCTCACGGCCCGTCTATCCAGGAGGGATCGGTGCACCGGCTTGCGCTGGCGGCCGTCGGCCTCGGCGCCGTCGCGGTCATGCTGGGTCCTTCGGCCTACGCCGTCAGCACCGTGGCGCGGGGCGGCAGTGGTCCCGACCCGTCCGCCGGGCCGGTCGCGTCGACCCGCGGTGCGGGGAGCGCCGGCGGTCCTGGTGGCTCCCGCTTCGCGGCCGGCGGCCCGCCGCCCGGAGCCTTCGCCGCCGCTCCCGGGGGCGGGGCTCCTGCCGTGCCGGCCGGAGCGCCGGGCGGGTCCGGACGCGGGACAGCCGATCCGGCGCTGATCAGCTACCTGGAGCGGCACCAGGGCACCGCGACCTGGCTCGTGGCGGTCAACTCGGCCAACGAGTCGGCCGCGATCCAGCTGGCCAGCGGTCGCCCCGTAATGGCAATGGGTGGCTTCTCGGGCAGCGACCCTGCTCTCTCGGTCGCCAGGCTGAAGGCGCTCGTCAGCTCAGGCAGCCTTCGATACGTCCTGCTCGGCGGCCGTGCCGGCCCCGGCTTCGCCTCGCAGGCCGGCCCGCCTGGCGGGCCGGGCGCGGGCGCCGGCAGCGAGGGGCAGGCACGCAACGCGTGGATTACCCAGAACTGCAGGCCGGTGACCGATGCCCCGGGTGCCGGCTCCACAGCGGCGAGCGGGCTCTACGACTGCTCATCGGCAGCCGTGAGTGCTGCCTGAACTGGGCGGCGCTCCTCTCTCAGCCAACTCCCAGCGACGTCCAATGCGGCGCTCAGCCGCCGGCTCCAGATTGGAGAGTGACGGCTGAACCCTCTACCGACCATCCCCCCTTTCGCGACCCGGCGGCAGACGCTCTGCCGCCGGTCGTTTTTTCACCGGCGGCCGGCGGGCTGGGCTACGCTCGCGCCTGAGTGCAGGCTAGAGCCGTAGGCAGCCACTACGACGCGGTGGTCGTGGGCAGCGGTCCCAACGGCCTTGCGGCCGCGGTCACGCTGGCGGAGGCTGGGCGTTCCGTGCTGGTCCTGGAAGCGGAGCCGAAGGCGGGTGGGGGGCTCCGGACCATGGAGCTGACCGAGCCGGGGTTCCGCCACGACATCTGCAGCACGATCCAGGCCATGGCGAGCATCTCGCCCTTCCTGAAGCACCGGCCGCTGGACCTGGTCAAGCCCCCCGCGGCGCTCGCCCACCCGCTCGACAGCGGCGCCGTGGCGGTCGTCGAAGGATCCGTCGCCGACACCGCGCGCGGCCTCGGCCAGGACGATGCCGCCTACCGCCGGCTGCTAGGTCCGCTGGAACCCCACGCCGAGCAGCTCTTCGAAGAACTGCTCGGGCCGCCGCGGCTGCCACGGCGGCCGCTGCTGGCCTGGAACTTCGGCATGCCGGCGATCATGCCGGCTCAGATGCTGGCCAGGATCGCCTTCCGGGGCGCCCCTGCGAGGGCACTGTTCGCCGGGGTGGCGGCGCACGGGATGCTCTCTCTCCGAGAGCCCGCGACCTCCGCCTTCGCCCTGGTGCTCCTGCTCGCGGCGCACCACGGCGGCTGGCCGCTGGCTCGGGGCGGGTCGGCGTCGGTCGCCGACGCTCTCATCGGCCGGCTGCGGGAGCTGGGCGGCGAGCTGCACTGCGGCGAGCGGGTGGACTCGGTCGATCGCCTTCCCCACTCCCGCGCGGTGCTGCTCGACCTCACACCGCGCGAGATCCTGCGTGTGGCGGGCGACCGCCTCAGCCGCGGGTACCGGCGCGGGCTGCGCCGGTACCGGTACGGGCCCGGAGCCTTCAAGGTGGACTGGGCGCTGGACGGCCCCATCCCGTGGCGAGAGACGGAGTGCCGGCGGGCAGCGACCGTCCACCTGGGCGGGACGCTGGACGAGATCGCGCTGGCCGAGTCAGAGGTGACAGCGGGACGCGTCCCCGAGCGTCCATTCGTCCTGCTCGTTCAGCCGACTCTGTTCGACCCCAGCCGCGCACCGGCCGGAAAGCATGTCGGCTGGGCCTACTGCCATGTCCCGAACGGCTGCGACGTCGACATGACACAGCGCATCGAGGACCAGGTCGAGCGCTTCGCCCCCGGCTTCCGTGACCTGGTGAGGGCGCGCAGCGCGTGGGGACCGGCGGAGATCGAGAGCCACAACGCCAACTACGTCGGCGGCGATATCAACGGCGGTCGGCAGAACCTGGGCCAGCTCTTCACACGCCCGATGGTCCGGCTGAACCCCTACACGACCTCGGACCCGCGGCTCTTCCTGTGTTCGTCGGCCACGCCACCTGGCGGCGGAGTGCACGGGATGTGCGGGTGGTACGGCGCGCAGACGGTGCTGCGCAGGGCGCTTCAGACCTGATCGCCGCCGGCTTCAGCGGCGGTCGCCGGGGATCGCCGCGACATCCAGCAGCGAGCCGCCAGGATTCGGATCTTTGCGCCGCTCCGACTCCAGCACGTCGGCCATCTCACCGAGGATTCGCGTCAGGCTCTCGGTGTCTCTCTCCGAGAGACGGGCCAGCGCGGGCGCCAGCCTGGAGCGCCGGATCGCAAGCAGTTCCTCGAACAGTGCCCGCGCCATCTCCGTCAGCTGGAACCAGGTCACTCGCCGGTCGTCGGTGTCCGGCACGCGTTCCACGTAGCCCTGCTCCTGGAGCCGGTCGCAGAGCTGCACGACCGCGCCGGGGGAGACCTTGAGCTCGCGGGCTAGCTGCCGGCCGCTCACGCGCCCCTCCTTGCGGATGATGTGGACTACCCGAAGCTGCGGGAGCGTGACGTTGAGCCTGGAGAACACCTCCATCAGGTCGGCGCTGAGTGCTGAGACCAGGCGCTTCAGCGCCACGGCCGCGGCGGCTTGCGTCCCGGGAAATTCTGCGCCGGGCTCGTCCTCGACCATCATTTAGCTTGGCTACACGATATAGTACGACTGGTGGAAGACTGCCAGCTGTCTACTGACGACCCCGAGGTCCTGAAGGCGTGACCGTTCGCACCGTCCTGGCCGCGAGCTGGGCGCTCGCCGTCGTCCTGGCCGGCGGCTGGCTGATGCTCAGCCCGTGGGCGCTGGGGGAGCAGCCCTCCGGCAGCGACTGGACTTCGGTGACCCGGACGGAGTTCTTCACCGGGCTCGGCCTGGTGCTGCTCTCGCTGCTGGGCCTGGCCCTAGTGGCCCTGCATGCGCTGCAGGGCCTTCGGCAGGCTGGAGTGATATCGGGGCCGCGAGTCGCGCCCGCGGGTTCCCGGCCGGAGGGAAGAGACGGATCCAGCGGTCCGGCGCCGGAAGCCAGCTCCGAGGAGTTCGAGAGCGCGCTGGTCGGGCTTGCACAGGCGCTGACCAGGGAGCTCCAGGCGGGGTCGGCCAACCATGAGGGAATTGCAAGCAACGACGTGCCGCACGCCGGGCGGCGGCAGGAGGTCTGAGGTGGCCGGTCGGCTGGCCGCTCGGGCCGCCCTTCAGTTGACGCTGCTCTTCGCGGTGGGCCTGCTGGTCGGGATCTGGACCTTCATCGCCCCCTGGGTCGTCGGATTTCCTTCCAGCCGGACGGGGCAGTGGACCAGCTCCACCTGGTCAACCGTCTGGGTGGCCGCTTTCGTCGTCGGCGTGAGCGCCGTCGGCCTCGTGATCGCTCTGGGGCTCGCCATCTCGGCCGCGCTGCGCGGAGGCCAGACCCGGCCGGCTGAGCCCGACGGGACGTGAGCGCCCAGGGAGCGGGGGTCCGGCCTGGCGCCGTCTCCGGCCGGGGGACTCCCGCCCCCGCAGCCTCCACTCCCGAGGGCGTCCGCTACAAGTTCGTCGCCGCAGGCGTCGTGATGGTCGGAGCGGTCATGGTGATCCTCGACCAGACCGTGGTCACAGTGGCGCTGCCGACGCTGGAGACCGACTTCAGCGTGTCCCTGGCCGACGTGCAGTGGATCATCACCGCCTACACCCTCGCGCTCGCCGCCGTCATCCCGCTCACCGGCTGGCTCACGGACCGCTACGGGACCAGGCGCGTCTTCGTGACCAGCCAGATCCTCTTCGTCGCCGGTTCCGTCCTCTGCGGGCTCAGCTGGTCGAACGCCAGCCTGATCGGTTTCCGGATCCTCCAGGGCCTGGGCGGCGGCATGATCATGCCGGTCGGCATGACGATCCTTATGTCCATCACCCGCCCCGAGGAGCGGGGCCGGATGGGAGCCGTCATGGGCGTGCCGATGCTCTTCGGGCCCGTGGCCGGGCCCACGGTGGGTGGCTGGCTTGTGCAGGACGCCAGCTGGCGGTACATCTTCTTCATCAACCTGCCGATCGGTCTGATCGGAGCCTTCCTCTCCATGACGCAACTCCGGGAGCCGGCCGACCGGGTGGTGCGCCGAGAACGCCTCGACATCGTCGGCCTGCTGCTTGTCACCCCGGCCGTGCTCGGCCTGGTTTATGGCCTGAGCCAGCCCGGCAGCTACGGTTGGTGGTCGCTGGAGACCATGGGGCCGCTGCTGGGTGGGCTTGCCTTGCTGGTCGCCTTTGTCGTGTTCGAGCTGCGGAAGACCAACCCTCTCATCGACATCAGGGTGTTCAGGGACGGCGCCTTCAGCGCGTCCATGAGCATGAACTTCCTGATCGCGATGGGGCTCTTCGGAACCATCTTCCTGTTTCCGCTCTTCCTGCAGCAGATCCAGGGCTACAGCCCTCTCAACGCCGGACTCCTGCTCGGCTTCCAGGGCCTGGGCTCGGCGGCGGCCATGCCGGTCGCGGGCATACTGACCGACCGGGTCGGCGCCCGCCGGGTGGTCCCGATCGGCCTGACGCTGCTGACCGGCGCGACGGTCTGGATGACCACCCTCACCCCCACCACTCCGGGGTGGACGATCGCGCTTATGCTCGCCATCCGCGGCTGTGGCATGGGATTCTCGTTCATGCCGAGCATGTCGGCGGCCTACGTGACACTCGCGCCCGCGAAGATCGCGCGAGCGACCTCGGTCGCCAACGTGGTCCAGCGCGTGGCCAGCGGTCTGGGCATCGCCATCATGGCGTCGGTCCTGACCAGCCGGATCTCCGCCAACCTGCCTGCGCTGCCCCGGGGGACCGCCGTCTCCACCGGCGCCAACCTGGCGGCGGCGCATCTGCCCCCCGGCATCAAGACGATCCTTCTCGACCAGGCGGCCAAGGGCTTCGACGACGCCTTCTGGGTCGGCGCCGGCCTGGTCGTCATGGCCTTTCCGATGACGCTTCTCTTACGGCGGGCGCTGGACCCGGCGGTGGTGCGCTCCTATGGGGTCAGGCAGGCCTCGGAGGGCATAGTGCTCGGCGTCGCCGCTCTCCAGCTGCGTGACGGCCGGCTCAACGGCGCCGGCGCCGCGGCCGGCATCGACCGCGCTGAGGCGTTCCGAGTCCTGGCGGCGGGTGCCATGGCGCGGCTCCAAAGGGGGCTCACGGTCCTGAAGATGGGGACCAACGCGGCCGGGCTGGTGCCGCAGCCGGGGGTCTCACGGGCTCGGCGCACAAGCTTCGGGTTCTTGCTCGCGTTCGCTCTCGTGCTGTGCGTCGCCGCCGTGGTCCGCGGCTACCAACCTCCGCAGGTCCCCGGGCTGCCCTCGCCGGCTTCCCGGCCGCCGGCGGCCGCTTCGGCGCCGGCTCAGGCGCCCACGGGAGGAGTCCAGGTCGGCGTTCAGGTGGTGAACGCGCCGCCTGGTCATCGCTGACGGCGGCCCCCCACCAACCTCCCCCCGCGTGCGGGGGGAGGAGCAGAGTTTGGGGTTATCGCTTAGTCTTCGAATGCACGGGACATGTCGGGCGTAGACGATGACGTGACATCTGGAAGACAGAAGGGCCTACCGCTGCAGCAAACTGAGGCTTCGGCTCGAGCAACAGACCAACGCGAAGGGCGCCTCGCGGCGCTGAGCGCGACGCGCTCGCGGGTGTTCGTCCGCAATTTCGCCGCCGAGGAGCTGCTCGAGCTGTTCATGGTGATGGCCGTCCTCGCGGTGCTGGCCATCCGTTTCCTGCTCTCACTCTCCGGCTATCCACAACTCGGCGGCGCCGGGCTGCACATCGCACATCTGCTGTGGGGAGGACTTCTGATGATGGTTGCCATCGTCCTGATGCTTCTCTACCTCGGACAGCGTGTCATGCGGCTCGCAGCCATCGTTGGAGGCTTGGGTTTCGGCGTCTTTCTCGACGAGCTGGGGAAGTTCATCACCAGCGACAACAACTACTTCTACAAACCCACCATCGCGCTCATCTACCTCGTCTTCATCGCCCTGTTCGGCGTGCTGCGGGTCGTGCAGCGGCAGCGTCACTGGTCCGATGAGACCTACCTGGTGAACGCGCTGGTCATGGTGCAGGAGGCCGCGCTGCACGACCTCGACACTGTCGAGCACCGCCGTGCGACCGCCCTGCTGGAGCGCGCACGGGAGGCGCCCGACAACATGTCGGCGCCACTGGCGGCAATGCTGGCGGCGTTGCCGGCGACGACGAGGCGCAAAACTTCAGCCGCCGGGAGAATGCTGCGACTGGCGCGGCGCCGAGCCCACCGCGCACTCAGTTCCCGATGGCTGCCACGTCTGGTGAGTGTGGTCTTCTGCCTGCGCGGTGTCGCCTTCCTGCTCACCATCGGCCTTCTGGTCGTGGGTTATGTCATCTCGGATACGAAGCCGGCCCCAATGGAGCTGATCGCCTTCGTGGCCGCCTTCATCTCCAACGTGATGGGCATCGTCGGCATTGTCCGCCTGGTCCGCTCCCGGTTGTCCGCGTTCCTCTGGTTCAAGCGCTCGGTGATCGTCTCCATCTTTCTGGCCGATGTCTTCGCCTTCTATGAGCAACAGCTGGCCGCGCTGTCGAGCCTCACTGTCGACGTCGTGCTTCTTGTGCTCCTGAACGCCCTCCTGCGCCACGAGCTGGCGCACCGCCAGTCTGCGCTGGGTCCGCTCTCCGCCGCGGCGGCGAGCAGCTAGAGTTTCAGCCCCCGCCCCGGCCAAGGTCCGGGTGCTCCCCCGAGTTCGGGGGCGAGACTCAGAAGCTCCTTGCGAGCTTTAGGACTCCACCATGGAGTCGTAGCCGATGTCGAGGCAGGCGTCGTCGTCGCACTCCTCGACAGCGATCATGTGGCCGGCGTCGCTGGGACGGCCCGTGGTTATCAGATAGCGCCCCGGTGGGCCGA
>JALYYF010000431.1 GCA_030946725.1 Candidatus Dormiibacterota bacterium | reverse complement strand
GGCTGGGACTGGCCGCGACCGGCATCGACGCCGCGCCGGCCGCCATCGCGATCGCGCAGAGCAAGGCCCGGGATCGCGGTTTGCAGGCTCGCTTCCTCGTGGGGAGCGCCCTCGACCTCGGCGCGCTCGGCGAACAGTTCGACACCGTGATCGACTGCGGCCTCTTCCACGTCTTCGACGCCGAGGACAGGCTCCGCTACGTCGAGAACCTTCGAGCAGCGATCGCGCCTGGTGGTCGCTATTTCATGCTTTGCTTCAGCGACCGGCAGCCCGGCCACCAGGGACCGCGCCGCGTAACCGAGGCGGAGATCAGGGGCAGCTTCGGAGAGGGGTGGTCGGTGGACGCAATCGAGCCGGCCAGGTTCGACCTCAACATCGACCCCCGGGGCGCCCGGGCCTGGCGGGCGGCCATCAAGCGACTCTGACCGGCACCGGCGTCGTGAGCCGGCTGCCGTCAAAGGCTTCGGAGGAAGTCCAGTAGCGCCCGGTTCACCTCAGCCGGCCGCTCCTGCTGCGTCCAGTGGCCGCATCCGGGCAGCATCACCGTCTCGCGGAGGTTGGGGACCGAGGTCGCCAGGCGCTCGATCTGTTCCCTCGCCCCGGGGAAGCCCACGACGAGGTCGCGGTCGCCCGCAACATAGAGGGCGGGCGGCTGCACCGGAGCCCCGCGCCAGGCGGCGGTCAGCTCCCAGTTGCGGTCGATGTTGCGGTACCAGTTGAGGCCACCGGTGAAGCCCGTGTGCTCGAACTCGCTGGTGAAGGCGTCGACGTCGCTCTCGTCCAGCCAGTCGGGAAGCATCTCGGGCTCGGTCATGATGTCGAGGAAGCCGCGACCAGGCGGCACCACGGCCTTCAGGCCGGGGCTGCCGAGCTGACCCTCTCCCGAGGCCGAATAGAGCAGCCGGCGGAAGGTGCTCCTGACATTCCAGGCCAGCTCAGCGTCCGCCACCCCGGGGTGCTGAAAGTAGATCTGGTAGAAGCCCTCGCCCAGAGCCGCCCGAACAATGCGTAGAGGCGGCGCCTGTGCGCGCTCGCGGTGGGGAACGCTCAGTCCGGCGACTCCGCGCACTCGGTCGGGACGCATCTGGGCCGTTTGCCAGGCCACCGGCGCCCCCCAGTCGTGACCTACCAGGACCGCCTGCTCCTCGCCCAGCGCGTCGATGAGCCCGATGACGTCCCCCACCAGGTGCAGGATGGTGTAGCTGCCGGCGCGCTCAGGCCGGTCGGTGCGGCAGTAGCCGCGCTGGTCCGGGGCGACCGCGTGGTAGCCGGCCTCGGCGAGCGCCTCCAGCTGGTGACGCCAGGAGTACCAGCACTCGGGGAAGCCGTGAAGCAGGAGCACCAGCGGACCACTGCCCTGCTCGGCGATGTGCATTCGGATTCCGTTTGTCTCGACGAAGCGATGGGTGGCGGTCGTGGCGCTCGTCATCGCGCGAGTCTAGTCCGGGGTCGCTTGCGAAGTTGGGGGATCGATAAAGAAGAGTCTGGCCTGGGTTCAATGACCCAGGCGTCCGATTCGCCGATAACATGGGCGCATGCGTGGCTACGAAGTCAGAGTGGCCGTTGACCTGGACCAGGTGGAGAAGGCGGCCCGGCTGTCGGGGCGTGATATCGACGACCTTCTCAACGAGTTCGCCCAGAGGCTCCAGGAGACCGGGGAACGCCTGGTCGAGAGCTGGAGCGCGGATCGCGCGGGCTCGCCGCGCCCGGTGCTTCCCTCCGGTCACGAGATCGTAGAGATACCGGACTCCTCGGCCGCATCCTAGCTGTGGCCGGCCCTTCGATCGAAGGCCGGCCGCCTGGACGCGTCGAGGGTGCCGCGGACGGGCGCGCCTTCTTCAGGGACAGATACGTGCTGCGGTGGGCAACGGGTTGGTGCGCAGCGGGTCCGGCCGCTTGAGATGGCGAATGTGCTGTTCGTCTGCCTTCACAACGCGGGCCGCTCCCAGATGAGCGAGGCGCTGTTCGCGCTCGCGGCCGGCGATCGGCACCAGGCACGGTCTGCTGGAACCGAGCCGGCCGACCGCGTTCACCCGGAGGTGCTCGAGGTCATGGCGGAGCTGGACGTCGACCTCAACGCGCGCCGTCCCCGCCGGCTGACTCCTGAGCTGGCCG
>JALYYF010000424.1 GCA_030946725.1 Candidatus Dormiibacterota bacterium | reverse complement strand
GCGGGCGAAACGGCAGGCCGGGTCCGGCGGGACTTTTCCACAGATCTTTCCCCAGCTTGGGATAAGTAGCCTGGCCACCATGGAATCTGTCCCATATGCCGCCCCGAAACCCGAACAGCTCCTGGCCATCGCCCGGGCCTACCTGCCCGTTCCAAGCCTCACCGGCCGGCTCTACTTCGCCTCCGACATGGCCGGCCTGAGCCAGGTCTACCGCCTCGACGGCCCTGACCGCTTCCCGGTGCGCCTGGCGCCGAGCCAGGATCGCGTGCTGCCGGTCGCGGAGACTCCGCTGGGCCTCCTGGTCCGGCGCGACCGCGGCGGCGACGAGCTCTGGCAGCTGGGGCTCCTGGACGGCCGCGGCGGATTCCGCCAGGTCAGCAGCGACCCCAAGGCCATCCACCGGGAGCCCCGGCTCAGCCCGGACGGCCGCCGCGTCGGCCTCGCCTACAACCCCGGCGGCCAGGCCGACTGGGTGCTGGCCGTCCTCGACCTCGAATCCGGCGAGATGCAGCCCTGGCTGGACCTGGGCGGCTACTGGACCTGGCTCGCCTGGTCGGAGGACGGCGCGAAGGCCGTGGTGGCGCAGCTCCAGAGCCCGCTTCGCAGCAAGGCCTTCCTCCTCTCGGCCGACGGTGAGCTCCGTCCGCTCCTAAGCCGGGCCAGGCAGGTTGCCGCCGCCAGGTGGACGAACGGCCGGCTGCTCGCGCTGGCGGACCTGGAGCGGGAGTACGTTGGCCTGGTAGAGGTCGACCAGGAGGATCCGGACCGCATCAGGCGCCGGCTGGTAGACGAGGACCGCGACGTCGAAGCCGTGGTGCCGGACCCCGAGGGTCGGCGCCTGGCGGTGGTCGTGAACGAGGGTGCCTTGGACTCGGTCCGCGTGCTGAGCTCCGAAACCGGTGAGGAGGAGTGGAGAGCGCGGCTGCCGAAGGGCCTGGTCTACTCGGACAACTCCACCGACGCGGCGCAGCACCTGGCCTGGTCGCCTGACGGTGGGCGGCTCTTCGTGGCCTGGGAGTCACCCACCGCGCCTGCGGAGATCTACGAGCTGCCCTCGGGCACGCGCTGGACTCGTGCCAGCGGCGACCCCATCGACGGCCTGGTCACCCCGGAGCAGGTGAGCTACCGTTCATTCGACGGCATCGAGGTCCCCGCCCTCCACTACCGAACGGCGGCCGTCGGCGCCTCCAGAGCGGCAGTCGTGCTCTTCCACGGCGGTCCCGAGGGCCAGAGCCGCGCCAACTTCAACCCGATCATCGCGATGTGGAACGCCGCAGGGTTCGACGTCCTGGCGCCGAACGTGCGGGGCAGCACAGGCTACGGGGCCCACTACGACTCCCTGGACGACCGTGAGCTGCGCTGGGACTCGGTCCGGGACGGCTGCGAGGCTGGACGCTGGCTGAAAGCCACCGGTCAGGCCGAGCGCCTGGTGGCGATGGGCGGCTCCTACGGTGGCTTCATGACGCTGGCCGTACTGGTCGAAGATCCGTCTCTGTGGGATGCGGCCGTGGACGTCGTGGGGATCGCCGACTGGCACAGCTTCTTTCGCAACACCAGCGGCTGGAGGCGTTCGGTCCGCGCCGCAGAGTACGGCGAGCCGGAGGGACCCGACGGCGAGTTCCTCGCCGAATTCAGCCCGCTCCGCAGGGCGCACAGGATCAGGGCCAACCTCCTGGTCATCCATGGGCGCAACGACGTGCGGGTGCCCGTCAGCGAGGCGGCGCAGATCCACGACGCCGTGCCGGGCTCGGAGCTGATGATCTTCGACGACGAGGGCCACGGCATCCTCCGGCACGCCAACCGGGTCCGGGCCTACGGCCGGGCCCTGGCCTTCGTTCGGGAGCGGCTGGGCGAGGCGCCGCCCTAAGCGCTTCGGCGGCGGCGCGAGGAGCGCGTTGGGCTGATGCTGCCGGCCGTCCCCATCAGAGTCCGGAAGCCCCTCTCCAGCAGGGTCGAGGCCCGGTACAGGTTGATGCCCCAGCCCACCCCGAAGACCCGATCCGTGAACAAGCGGGGGTCCTCCGTATTCCAGTAGGCTCGGCGGATGCGCTCCC
>JALYYF010000421.1 GCA_030946725.1 Candidatus Dormiibacterota bacterium | reverse complement strand
CCGAGATGAGCCGTCAGGGCGTGCCTGCGGACGCCCGCGCCACGGTCCTGATCATCTACGGCGCGGTGGTGATCGGCGCGGCGCTGACCGCCGCGGGCCTGCACGCGGGGGCCTTCTACGGCCTCCGGCGTCGCCGCTGGTGGGGCTGGCTGGCGGCGGTCATCGTCGCCGGATTCTGGTCGCTGCTGATCGTGGGCTTGCCGGTGCTCTTGAAGCTGGTACGCCGCAACGTCCGCCAGGCCTTCGGCGTGGAGTAGCACCCGTGACTCTTCCCCGCGAAGTCGGGGGAGTACCCGGCGGAGCCGGGGGAGGGGGTTCCCAGCGAGGTCGGGCGAGAGACTGGATCGATCAGGTCCGGCCGCCCAGGCGTCTAACTCCTTACCGGTATGCGGGGAATGCCAAGCGCGCACCCATGGCGATTGCCGTTGGGCCGGTCGAGGAAAGGACAGTCCATGGTGGAGTTCGCGCTCCTCCTGCCGGTGCTCCTGATCCTGGTCCTGGCGGTCATCGAGTTCTGCACGCTCGTCTTCGGCCTGAGCTCTGCCAGGTACGCCGCCGGCGAAGGTACCCGGGCGGCCTCTGAGGCAGGCTCGAACGCGTCGGCCGACTCGCTCGCGGTCGCGGCCATTCGCGCCACCGGGCTTGGGAGCACCCGCGTGGTCAGCGTTTCCGAGGTCGACATCTACAAGGTCGACCTGGTCAACGGAAACCTCCAGCAGGACTCGGTGATGATCAATCGCTACCAGCTCGACGGCACTCCCATCGGGGTTCCGCCGTGGTCTCCCAGCACACGTTCGACGTCGGCCTCCCGCCCGGAGTACATCGGTGTCACCATCAGGTACACGTACAACTGGAAGGACGGCCTGCTGGGCTCCTTCCTGCAGCCCCTGAACCTCAACTCAATCTCCTGGGGGAGGCTGGAACCGGCGAACTTCTAGCCCTTTCCCTTAGCCATGAGATCCCAGGTTTTCCCTCGCCGGCAGCAAGGACAATCGGTGGTCGAGATCGCGATCGTCGCCCCGCTTCTTCTCGTCCTGGTCCTGACCGCAATGAACGTCGGCATCTACGTGAGCGACATGCTCAACGCAGGGACCGCCAGCCGGCAGGCGGCCAGGCTGGCCGCGCTCCTGGGCGGCGGCAAGCACGTCACGCCGACCCCGCAGACCTCGGCCTACGACGCGCAGATCGTCCAGGCGGTGCAGGCCTCGGCCGGCAGCATGCCGTACGCCAGCGTGACGGAGATCGACATCTACCAGCCGAGCACCAACAGCGACGGCAGCTACTCGCCCCCGAGCGACCCCGCAGACGAGTACAACGGCGACGGCAGCGCGCGCTCCAAGCAGACCTTCCCTCTCACCAGCCGCAGCCAGTCGCTGCCCGGCGAGACGCCGATCGGCGTCCGCGTGGTCTGGAGGTTCCGGCCCCCGACCGGCCTGGGATTCCCGAGCCTGACCGCCAACCAGTACACCGTCTTCCGCGCGCTGGCCGTGCCGTGACCGGGGTCAAGGCACGCTCGGAGTCAGGCCAGGCCATCGTGGTGATGGCGCTCCTGCTGGTCGTCCTGATCGGCATGGTGGGACTGGCCGTGGACATCGGAGTCGGCTACTACTACAACTCCAGGGCAGAGCGAGCCGCCGCCGCAGGGGCCCTCTCCGGCGTGGTCTTCATGCCCAGCCAGTTCGCCCCCTGCTGCGGCTCCGGCGACGCGGTCGACCGCGCGCTGGCGGAGACAGGCCACAACGGCTTCACCACGGGTTCAGCGTCCCTTTCGGGCGGCTCCTACGTGGCCACCAACAGCAGCACCCACGTCACGGTGACGGTCTCCCGGACCAGCTCCTCCCAGCAGCTCCAGGTCACGGTCGCCCAGGACATCCCGAGCACCTTCCTGGCCGCCTTCGGCATCTCCACAGTCCACATCGCCAGGACCGCGATCGCCGGCTACCTGGCTCCGATCCCGCTCGGCCAGCCGGGGTCGCAGCTGGGCTCGACGGTGAGCCAGCTCGGGACGCCGTCGACGAACGACTACTACTTCATGCGCACCGAGGGCTGGTCCACGCCCAAGAGCGAGGGCGACGCGTACACACCGAATCCCAACGGCAGCAGCGACGTGCACAACATCAGCACTACGGCCGGCAACGAGGTGACCGATTCCACGCTCCCCGCCAGGGGCGGCTACAACTACCAGGTCTTCCTTCCCCGGGGTGGCCAGATCCAGGTCTACAACGCGGCCTTCGCGCCCGAGAAAACGCACAACTACTGCGAGAACGTGGGACCTCCGCAGCCGGCCCAGTGCAACACGCACGGGACCAACTACTTCCTGCACGAGGACGACAGCTTCAGCTGGTCGGCGGGGGCGACCGAATACTCGGCCATGCGCTACACGGTCTACAGCGTCAGCAACCTCTTCCTGCACAGCTCGGACGTGAAGCTGTCCCAGGTGACCGTGCTGCCGATCGACGCCAGCAACGCGCGCACCGCCGGCAATCAGTACCTGGACGTGAACCGCAACACCCAGATAACCCAGACCTATGACAGCCAGGGCAACCCCTCCAACATGGCGATCTACCACGGCTGGATCCCCATCACCACCTACGCCGGCGGCAACGACCGGTCGCCGTCGACGCCGTCGCTGGTCCAGTGGAACACCGGGCCCCTGACCGGGGACCTGCCTCCCGGCACCTACCGGCTGCGCATCGACACCCTCAACTACGACGGCAGCCTGCCGCCCGGTGGCTCGCACGCACACAAGGCTCTGGCCGTCCGGCTGGCCGGACCCAATGGCACGGCCTGCAGCACGGGGTCGGATCCCTGCATCGTGGGCGCCTGGGACGACATGGCGATCTACACACCGGTCAGCGGCACCAGCTTCACGATCCCGCTCTTCCAGATGCCGCCGTCCTACGCCGGCCAGACCGTGGACGTCGACATCTACGACCCCGGTGACCTCAACGGCAACGGAGGCACCGCCTCGATGAACATCATCGACGCCTCGACCGGCTCCCCGGCGACCGGCTCCGGCATCAAGATCTACGACCTCGGTGGGTCGCGGGCCGACCCGCCGGCCAGCCCGGCAGGCTGCAGCATGGGCTCCCCCGTGACCAACCCGCCCTGCCTGGTGTCGAGCGGCGGTCCGGCCACCTTCCCGCTGCTCAACTCCTCAGGGCAGGCGTACTTCAATGGGCACTGGGTTCGGGTCGAGATCCCGATCGCGGCCACCTACAACCCGACAGGCAGCCCCAGCAGCTGGTTCTGGCAGCTCCGCTACAACACGACGGCCAGCGTGCAGGCGGTGGACACGGTCACCGTCACCGTCTCGCTGAGGGGCGCACCGGCGCACCTGCTGTCGAGCTGATGCACTCCCTCTGGCTACCGGCGGCGTGGAGGCACGTGGACGGCCCGGCCGGCCACGTCGAGCGCGGCTTCGGCCAGGGCCTCGGGGAGGGTTGGATGGGCGCGCACGGCATGGGATAGCTCGGCCGCGCTGAGGCCCTGGTTGAGCGCCAGCACCGCCTCCGCGATGAGGTCGGTCGCCCTCGGACCCATGATCGTCACGCCCAGGAGGTAGCCGTCCGCGTCCGCCACCACCTTCACCAGCCCATGGGTCTCACCCAGGACCTGCGCCCGGCCGAGGGCGGAGAAGGGGAACTGACCCACCTTCACCTCCACGCCGTCCGCGCGCGCCTGCGCCTCCGAGATACCGACGTAGGCGATCTCGGGGTCGGTGTACACGCAGGCGGGGATCGTCGAGTAGTCCGCGCTGATCCGCTTCGCCGTGAGGGCGTTGGTCACTGCGACCTCGCCCTGGTACGAGGCCGTGTGGGCCAGCATCGAGATCCCGGTCGCGTCCCCGATCGCGTACACACCCTCCTGGTTCGTGCGCAGATGCTCGTCCACGGCGATCGCCGCCCTGTCCCTGGCCACCGAGGCCTCTTCCAGGCCGAGGTCCGCCGTGTTCGGCCGCCGGCCCGTCGCCACCAGCACCCGCTCGCCCTCCAGCTCTCCGGCGGAGGAGCGCACGCGGAACCCTGACCCGGTCCTCTCCACCCCCTCGACCCTGGCGCCCAGGTGGAAGCGCACGCCGCGCCTGGCCATCAGCTGCTGGAAGCGCCTCGCCACGTCCGGGTCCAGCGGCGTGAGCAGCTGGTCGAGCATCTCCACCACGGTGACCTGGGTGCCGAGCAGGCTGAAGACGCCGGCGAACTCCATGCCGACCACGCCGCCGCCGATGACGACCAGCGACTCGGGCACCTGCTCCAGCCCAAGGATGGTGTCACTCGTCAGTCCCAGCTCGGCGCCCGGGATGGGAGGCAGGGCGACCACCGAGCCGGGCGCCAGGAGCAGGTGGCGCGAGTCGAGCTGGCGGCCGTCGCCGCTCACTCGGTGTCCGCCGGTCAGCCGGCCCCACGCCGTGATCATCTCGATGCCGTTGGCCTTGAGCAGCCCGCGCACGCCCTCGCGCAGGCTGGTCACCACGCTATCCTTGCGCGCCCGCATCGTCGCCCAGTCGACCTCCGGCTCGCCAACGCGGACACCGAACTCGCCGGCCCTGCGCACCGCCTGCAGCACCTCGGCGCTCTGGACCAGGGCCTTGGCAGGGATGCAGCCCCAGTTGAGGCAGGTTCCGCCCCACTCGCTGTCCTTCTGCTCGAGCACGGCGACTCGGGCGCCCAGCCTGGCCGCGTGGATGGCCGCGACGTAGCCGCCGGGCCCGGAGCCGATCACGGTGAGGTCGAAGTCAGGCATCGGTCAGCAGGATATCGCCAGCCCGGATCCGCGCTTCAGCGGCCGACCCGGAAGAGGACCACGTCGCCGTCCCTGACGCGATAGTCCCGCCCCTCCAGCCGGAGCTTCCCGGCCGCCCTCAGGGCGTCCATGGAGCCGGCCGCGACCAGCTCGTCGACGGAGGTGACCTCGGCCCGGATGAACGCCTTCTCGAAGTCCGAGTGGATGACGCCGGCGGCCACCGGCGCGGGCGCGTCCCGCTCGGTCGGCCAGGCGCGCGCCTCCGGCTCCCCTGCGGTGAAGAACGTGATCAGGCCACCGGCCTCCCAGACCGCCTTCGCCACCCCGTCGAGGGTTGCCTCGGCCAGGCCGTAGCTCTCGCGCATCTCCGCCGCCTCTTCTGGCGTCAGCTGGGCCAGCTCGAGCTCGAGCTGGGCGTCGACCACCAGCGACCTGGCCCGGCGCTCACTCGCCAGCTCGGCCACGCGCGCGGCCAGCTCGCCGCCGTCCGGCAGCAGCTGGTCGCCGACGTTAGCGACCACCAGCGAGGGCTTGCTGGAGACCGGAAAGATGTTGCCGAGCAGTGCCCGCGCATCGGGCTCCAGGTCGAGCGAGGAGAGGCCGCGTCCCTCCTCCAGGTGCGCCCTCGCCCGCTCCAGCACGGCGAGCTCCTCGGCACCCTGCTTCTTTCCGGCCCGGACCTCGCGGCCCACGATCTCGATCCGCCGCTCCACGCTGGCCAGGTCGGTGAGCGCCATGTCCAGCTCGACGCCCTCCAGGTCCCCGGCCGGGTCGGGTTCGGGCCCGAAGCCCCGCACCACCTTGATCACCACGTCGGCCTCGCGTGCGGCAGCTATGCGCTGAGCCCGGCTCCCGGGCGGAGCGTCCGCGACGCGGACCTGGGCCCGGACCACCTTCTTGGGCTTGACCGCGTCCGCAAGGCGGTCCAGGCGCTCGTCCGGCACGTCGATCATGGCCATGCCGTCGGAGCCCCGGCCACCGCTCAGCGCGTTGAAGAACGTCGTCTTGCCGGCGCCCACGGGGCCCACGATGGCGACGTTGACAGGCATCAGCCGGAGCCGCTGGGGCTAAAGGTGCGGCCGGAAACCCGGCCGAGGGATTTGGTGCTCAGGTGGTCCAGATCCAAGGAGCCGCCGAGCACCGCAGTGAGCGTATTAGACATACGCGCAGCGATGAGCGCAGAAGGCGACGCGGGAGATGGGCCGCATGAGCGCCAAAGCACCGGTTGGATTTTCGGCTGCAGCTCTACGCAGGGGTGGGAACCTGGTCCAGCTGGAAGGCGGAGTGAAGGGCGCGCACGGCCCGCTCGGCGTCCTCGCGCTCGACGATGCAGGTGATGCGGATCTCCGAGGTGCTGATCATCTCGATGTTGATAGCGGCTTCGGCCAGTGTCCGGAACATGCGCGCGGCGACCCCTGGCGTTCCCAGCATCCCGGTCCCCACCACGGAGACCTTGGCCAGGCCGAGCGAGTGGCTGGTCCCCCGCGCCTGCACCTCCCGTGCTATCGGCTCCACCAGCGAGAGGGCCTGGGCCAGCTCGGGCTCGGAGACCGTGAACGTCAGGTCGGTATGGCCCTCGGTGGAGACGTTCTGCACGATGACGTCGACCGAGATTCCGCTGGCGCCGAGCGGCTCGAAGACGGCCGCCGCAACGCCCGGCCGGTCGGGCACTCCCAGCACAGTGATCTTCGCCACCTGCTTCTCGTGCGCCACGCCTCTGACTCGGTTGCGATCTTCCACTGGGACCTCGGCGACGATCATGGTACCCGGGCGCCTGTGGAAGCTCGAGCGAACGTGGATCGGCACCGCGTAGAGTTCGCCGATCTCCACCGCGCGCGGATGCATGACCTTGGCGCCGACCGCCGCCAGCTCCAGGATCTCGTCGTAGCCGATGTGGGTCAGCAGCCGCGCTTCAGGCACCAGGCGCGGGTCCGCGGTCAGGATCCCGTCGACGTCGGTGTAGATCTCGCAGGCGCTCGCGTTGAGCGCGGCCGCAAGCGCCACCGCCGTGGTGTCCGAGCCCCCGCGACCCAGCGTCGTGATCTCCAGCGCCTCGCTGACGCCCTGGAAGCCGGCCACGACGGCGACCTTGCCCTGCTCCAGCGCCTCCAGGATCCGGTCCGGCCGGATCTCCTGGATCCGGGCCTTCGAGTGGTGAGCGCTCGTGCGCACGCCGGCCTGCGGCCCGGTCAGGGAGACCGCCGGCACGCCCATCCCCTGGAGGCACATCGCGACCAGCGGAGCCGTGATGGTCTCGCCGTTGGCGACCAGCATGTCCAGCTCGCGCGCCGGAGGATCGCTGCTGACCCGCTTCGCCAGCTCGATCAGGCGGTCGGTGGTGTGGCCCATGGCCGAGACCACGGCGACCACCTGAGCCCCCGACCGGACGGTTTCGGCGATGCGGCGGGAGACGCGCTTGATGCGCGCCGCGGTCCCCACCGAGGTGCCGCCGTACTTCTGGACGATCATCGGGACCGTCATTCGCGGACGTCGAGGCCGTGTCGGGTCACCTTGGTGACGATGCCGTAGCCCTCCTCCGGGCCGGCGTCCTCCATGGCGACCGCCACGTCCTCTCCCAGCTTCTTCTCGCAGAAGGCGAACACGCTGGGGCCCGCGCCGGCCAGGGCGGCGCCGTAGGCACCCGCCTCGCGCGCCGCCGCCATCACGTCCTCGGCCCAGGGGAACAGCGGCAGCCGCTGCGGCTGGTGGAGGCGGTCCTCCAGCGCCGCATCCAGGCGTGGCCACTCGCGGGAGTGAATCACCTGCATGAGGGCGGCCAGGCGCGAGAGGTTGAACACCGCGTCGGCCCGGCTGACCTGGTCGGGCAGCACCGAGCGGGCGAGGGTGGTGGCGACCGGGCTCGGCGCGACGAACAGGGCGATCTCCAGGTCCGGCACGGGGAGGCCGTAGACCTCGTCCTCGACCACAGCCACCATGCCGCCCATCACCGCGGCGGCGACGTTGTCATAGTGGCCCTCCTCCCGTCCGGCGTCGCCGATCGGGTCCTCCGAGTACTGCAGGGCCGCTGCCGCGACCCGGGCCGCGGCGCTGCTTCCGAGGCCCACGCCGACCGGGATGCCGTTGCGGACCCAGCCCCGCATGGGCAGGACCGAGAGCGGGTTCGGCTGCTCCTGGAGCAGCTCGGCCCCCTCGCCCTCGAACTCCCACTCGGGCTCATCCGCCTCCTCGGCCTCCACCTCCAGCCAGAGGTCGACGGCCATGGCCAGCACGTCGAAGCCCGGGCCCAGGTTGGCCACCGTGGCGGGGACGCTGATCCTCATCGGTCCCCCCGCCACAGGGCCGTCAAAGCTTGAGCGCCTTGGCCAGGGCCCGGGCGTCGCCCTCCAGCTCCACCGGCGGGGCGATGTTGCCGAGCGCGGCCTCGGGGTCCTTGAGGCCGTTCCCCGTCAGCACCACCACCGTCGTCGAGTCCCTTTCGATCCTGCCCTCGCGTACCAGCCTCACCAGCAGCGCCAGCGGGGCGCAGGAAGCCGGTTCGGCGAAGAGGCCCTCGGTGGCCGCGAGCTGCACCTGAGCGCGCAGGATCTCGGTGTCGCTCACGGCGTCGATAAGGCCGCCAGACTCGTCGCGAGCCATCGTGGCCCCCTCCCAGCTTGCGGGATTGCCGATCTTGATCGCGCTGGCCACCGTCTTCGGCTTCTCGAAGACGCGGCCGTGGACGATGGGCGCCGCGCCCTCGGCCTGGGCCCCGATCATCCGGGGCAGCACCGAGCTGCGGCCCTCCGCCTGGTACTCCTTGAAGCCCTTCCAGTAGGCGGTGATGTTCCCCGCGTTGCCCACCGGAAGCACCACGTAGTCCGGCGCCTCGCCCAGCGTGTCGACGAGCTCGAAGGCGGCGGTCTTCTGGCCCTCCAGGCGGTACGGGTTCACCGAGTTGACGAGCACGACGGGGTAGGATGCCGCAAGCTCGCGCACGGCGGTCAGGGCGGTGTCGAAGTTCCCGCGCAGCGCGACCACCTTGGCGCCGTACATAAGGGCCTGGGCGAGCTTGTTGAGGGCGATCTCGCCCGAGGGGACGACCACGATCGCCCGCAGCCGGGCGCTTGCGGCGTAGGCGGCCGCCGACGCCGAGGTGTTCCCGGTCGAGGCGCAGACCAGGACCTTGGCCCGGGACTCAAGCGCCTTGGCCACGGCGACGACCATGCCACGGTCCTTGAAGGACCCGGTCGGATTGAGGCCCTCGTACTTGAAGAAGAGTCTCTTCAGGCCCAGCGCCGGCCCCAGGTTCTGGCTCCGGACCAGCGGCGTCGACCCTTCCGAGAGGTCCAGCGCCGGGGTCGCGTCGGTGACCGGCAGCCAGTCCCGGTACCTGGCTATGACTCCCACGACGGCTCCAGCGATGCGCTCACAGCACCCTCAAGAACGAGTTGACCGCCACGACTACTTCCAGCTCCGCGATGCGGGCCCGCGTACGCTGCAGCGCCGCGTCCGGGGCCGGGTGCGTGGTCACGACGAATTCCGCCGAGACGTCGTCCGACTCCTTCTGGATGGCGCTGGCGATGCTCACCCCTTCCTCGCCGAAGACCTGGAAGATGGCCGCCAGCACGCCTGGCCGGTCGCCAACGCGGCAGCGGAGGTAGGCACGCGTCATCACCTCCGCCATCGGCACCACCCGCACGGCCGGGTCGAACTGGAAGGCGGCGCGGTTCTGGACCTGCCGGCGGATGGAACGGGCCAGCTCGATGAGGTCCCCGACCACGCTGGAGGCCGTGGGCCGCCCGCCGGCGCCCTGGCCCTGCAGCAGCACCTGGCCGACCAGGTCGCCCTCGATGTAGACGGCATTGGCAGCGCCCTCGACGGCCGCCAGCGGGTGCCCGTGGGGCACCAGCGCGGGATGCACCCGGGCCTCGATGCGGCCGGATGACGGCTCTCGGGCGGCGGACGCGACCAGCTTCAGCTCGTATCCCAGCTCCCGCGCGTAGCGGAAGTCCACGGCGTGGACGCTCTCGATCCCCTCCCTGTAGACCACGTCCGGGTGCACCCGGGCGCCGAAGGCGATCGAGGCCAGGATCGCCAGCTTGTAGGCGGCGTCGTAGCCGCCGAGGTCCTGGGTGGGGTCGGCCTCGGCGTAGCCGGCGGCCTGGGCCTCGGCGACCGCCGCCGGCAGCTCCAGGCCCCCGTTCGCCATCCGGCCCAGCACGTAGTTGGTGGTGCCGTTGATCACGGCGATCACCCGCTCGATCTCGTTGGCAAGGAGGTCGACCTTGAAGGTGCTGATCAACGGGATGCCGCCGCCCACCGCCGCCTCGAAGTAGACGTCGACGTTCATCTCGCCGGCCAGCTCGAGCAGCTCCGGGCCGTGGCTGGCGAGGACCATCTTGTTGGCCGTCACGACGTGCTTGCGGTTGCGCAGCGCACGCTCGATGAAGCTGCGCGCAGGCTCCTCCCCACCCGCGAGCTCCACCACGACGTCGATCCGGGGGTCGTCGAGCACGGCGGAAGGGTCCGCGGTGAGCAGTCCCGCGGGGACCTGGACCGCCCGCTTTTTCTCGAGGTCGCGCACCAGCACGCGCTCCAGCACCAGGTCGACGCCCGAGCTGCGCCGGCGGAGCTGCTCCCGCCAGTTCAGCAGCCGGTCCGCGACCTGGCTTCCGACGGTGCCCAGCCCGATCAGCCCAATCCTCAACGCCGTGTCCTGCACCTGGCTATTCTGTCGGCCGTGGCGCTGCTGCTGCGTGAGACCGACATCGAACGCATCGGCGAGATGCGCCGCGTGATGGACGCCGTGGAGGCTGCTATGACCTCCCTGGGCGAGGGAAGCGCGCACAACCAGTCTCGCCGACGCCTGTTTCCGCCGGGCGGTGTGCTGAACGTCATGTTCGCCACCTGGCCGGCCGGGGGCCTCAGCGGCCTGAAGACCTACACGGTCGCCGGCGGCCGCGCCCGCTTCCTGGTCATCCTCTACGACCTCGAGGGCCAGTTGATTGCGATGATCGAGGCAGACCGGCTGGGCACGCTGCGGACTGGAGCCGCGACCGGTGTGGCCGCGCGGCGGCTGACGCCGCCTGGCCCCAAGACGGTGGCACTGATCGGGACCGGCTGGCAGGCTCACACCCAGGCCCGGGCCCTGCGGGAAGCGCTGGAGATCAGCGAATTGCGGGTGTTCGGTAGAGATGCCGAGCGGCGCCGGCGGTTCGCCGAGGAGCTGGGAGCCCAGGCGGCGCCCTCAGCCGAGGCCGCGGTCCGGGGCGCCGACGTGGTCGTCACGATGACCACCAGCGCCGAGCCCGTCTTCGAGGCGAGCTGGGTCCAGCCTGGCGCCCTGGTGGTTGGTGCGGGGTCCAACTTTCCCAACCGGGCGGAGCTACCGCCGGAGCTGATCCACTCGGCGCGCGCCGTGGTCGTCGACGAGCTGGAGACGGCGCGCCTGGAGAGCGGCGACCTGCTCCGCGCCGGCTACGACCTGGATCAGGCGTTGGAGCTCGGGGCGGTGCTCGCGGGAAAGGCCTCCCTGCCCGCGGGGGATGCGCCCCTCATCTTCGAGTCCCACGGCCTCGCCCTCTGGGACGTCGCCGCCGGCCGCACGGTGCTCGAACCGGCTCTGGCACAGGGCCTCGGCGAAGAGGTGCGCCTCTTCTGACCGCGCGCCGGGAAGTGTCCCTCCCCCTTGCGGGGAGGTTAAGGAGGGGGTCCTGCCGGGGAGTCCCGCTCAGCGAGCGACCAGGTGCTCCCTGATCACCTCACCGCCGGGAATCACCGGCGCCAGGGCGAGCATCAATACCGACAGCAGCAGGATCACGGCCAGCGCAGTGGCGCCGACCGAGGAGACCAGCGCGACCGGGCGCCGCCAGGAGTGATCCGCTCGCCGCACCAGGTCGGCCAGGTCGGGCCCCCGGGGCGGGTCCCAGGCGGCCACCTCGGAGCGCATGGCAGCCGTCAACACTGGATCGGTGGTTTCGTCAGGCA
>JALYYF010000407.1 GCA_030946725.1 Candidatus Dormiibacterota bacterium | reverse complement strand
ACCCCTACCGCTACCTGCAGGTCCGCGGCGTCGTCGAGTCGATCGAGCCTGACCCGGAAGGAGCCTTCTACCAGGTGCTCCAGCGCCGCTACCGCGGACACGCCACCGAGGTGAAGGACCGCGACGTGCGCGTCGTGCTGACCGTCCGCCCGGTCACCTTTCGCGGCGTCGACGCGTAGAGCGCTCCCCCAGCCGGCCCACAAAACAGCCGGAGTGATCAAACTCTTGGGCTGATGGCCCGGAGCACTACTGACCAGGACCAGCGGACCACCGCGTCCCAGCTGGTCGAGACCATACGGTCGTCGGTGATCGGCGAGGAGGAGGCGGTGATGGGTCCGTTCGGCCCGCGCCGCGTGACCTACGCCGACTACACCGCGTCGGGCCGCGCTCTCAGCTTCATCGAGGACTTCGTTCGAGAGGTGGTGCTGCCGCTCTACGCCAACACCCACACCGAGTCGTCGGGGACCGGCCTGCAGACGACCCGCTTCCGGGAGGAGGCCAGGGGCATCATTCGCGAGGCCCTGGGCGCCGGAGACGAGCACGCGATCATCTTCTGCGGGTCAGGCTCGACGGGCGCCATCAACCGCATGGTCGACGTGCTCAACCTGAGGCTGCCGGCAGACCTCGACGATCGCTACCGCCTGTCCGCCCGGATCCCGGCGGCCGAGCGGCCGGTGGTCTTCATCGGTCCCTACGAGCACCACTCCAACGAGCTGCCCTGGCGGGAGTCGATCGCCGACGTCGTTGTGATTCAGGAGGACCGCGACGGCCACGTGGATCTCGAGCACCTGGAAGAGGAGCTGAAGAACTATCGCGAGCGCCCGCTCAAGATCGGCAGCTTCTCTGCCGCCTCCAACGTGACCGGGATCATCACCGACTGGAGGGCGATCTCGACGCTCCTGCACCGCCACGGCGCGCTCTCCTTCTGGGACTTCGCGGCCGCTGCGCCCTACCTGGAGATCTGCATGGGCTCGGTGAGGAAAGGCGCGATCGAGCCGTACATGGACGCGGTCTTCATCTCCCCGCACAAGTTCATCGGCGGCGCCGGCACGCCGGGTGTGCTGGCCGCCAGGCGGGAGCTATTCCGCAATAGGGTTCCGGGCGCCCCCGGCGGCGGGACCGTCGCCTATGTCAACCCCGACGAGCACGTCTACCTCTCCGACCCCGAGCACCGTGAGGAGGGGGGCACGCCGGCCATCGTGGAGTCGATCCGCGCCGGGCTCGTCTTCCAACTCAAGCAGGCGGTCGGCACGGCCGAGATCCGCCGGCGCGAGGACTCGTTCATCAGGCGGGCGATCGAGCGGTGGAGCCGCCATCCCAACCTGGAGATACTCGGCAACCCCGGCCTCGACCGCCTCTCCATCGTGTCCTTCGTGGTGAAGCACCAGGAGCGCTACCTGCACCACAACTTCATCGTGGCGCTGCTCAACGACCTCTTCGGCATCCAGTCGCGGGGCGGCTGCTCGTGCGCCGGACCCTATGGTCATCGGCTGCTCGGGATCGACCTGGATCGCTCACATGAGTTCGAGCGCGAGATCAGCCGTGGCCGCGAGGGGATCAAGCCGGGTTGGGTGCGGGTGAACTTCAACTACTTCATCTCGGAGTCGGTGTTCGAGTTCATCCTGGCCGCGGTCGAGCTGGCGGCGGCCGAGGGCTGGAGGCTGCTGCCGGACTACCGCTTCGACCCGCTGACCGGGCTCTGGAGCCACCGCGCCGGGCCGCCCGAGCCGCCCCTCAGCCTGCGCGACATCAGCTACGACGGGCGCCCGCCCAGTTCGGCGCACCGCCACGTGGAGCCGGAGACGGCCCTCTCGCGCTACCTCGAGGACGCGCGCCAGATCCTGGAGGCGCCCCGCGACAAGCCGGCCGGCGTGGACCTCGGCCCGGACTTCGAACACCTCCGCTGGTTCTGGCTGCCTCACGAGAGCTAGAAGCCTGAGGGGATCCGTGGCGCACCTCGACGGGCTGCAGTTCCGCTTCGCAGGCCCCTCCGATGCTGAGGCTGTCGCGAGTCTTCACGCTGACAGCTGGCGCCGTACCTACCGGGGTGCCTTCTCCGACGCCTATCTCGACGGCGACGTCGGGGCCGACCGGCTTGCGGCGTGGGCCGACCGGCTGCGGGAGCTCGATCCGCGGTGTTGCACGATCCTCGCCGAGGACCGAAGCGGCCTGGTCGGCTTCTCCCACACCATCTTTGAGGACGACTCGAGGTGGGGGGCGCTGCT
>JALYYF010000400.1 GCA_030946725.1 Candidatus Dormiibacterota bacterium | reverse complement strand
CCGGCCGGGCGGTCGGCGTGGGAAGTGCCGAGATCCTCGCGGCCCGGCTCTCGCCCCTCTTTGAGGGCTGTCTCCTCGCCTTTGCCGGTGCCTGGCACGTGGTCAGGCTCGGGGGCGTCCTCGCTGGTGGCGCTGCTCTGCTCTTCGTCCATGGCGGGTCGTCCTCCACACGCTCAGTGGCGAAATATTAGTCGCACGCTATCACCTTGCGTTCCCTCCTCCTGGTGGGTGCGCTATCTCGACGCGACCGGCGGACCCATGGAGGGACTCGGGACGGTGGGCGGCGAAGGCTGCTGCCCCGTCGACCCGTCGGAGTTGGTCTGCGGGGGCGGCGGCGAGGCCGAAGGCAACGGCGAACCTGCCAGGAGAGGGTCGGCGGACGACACCGGCAGGGGCGCCATCGTGCGCGACCCGCTGGCCGTGCGGTGGGTGCGGATCAGCGTCGGACCGGCCAGGGCGGCGGGGTTGGCGGGGACGGGGGTGACTGTGATGGCAGCCCCGGCCGGTCGCGCCTGGCCCGGGGCCGAGCGCACCTCGCTGTGCGCGCGCGGCGTGGGCGTGGGGGCCGGATGGCTGCCAGCCAGGTTCACGATCGCGTCCGTCAGGGCCCGGGTGGGACCGGCCGCCGCGCCGGCCGCCAGCAGGACGAGCAGGAGCGCGGCCAGGGCCAGCGGCAGCGGCCGCAGCAATCGCGGGGACCGCTGCTGCGCTCGGGGCCTGAACCGGGCGGGTAGGTGGGAGGGATACCAGGTGTCGAGCCGGGTGCGCACCACGTCCGGGAGGTGCTGCATCCCCGGATCGGCTGGTCCGGCCTCCAGCCGTCGTGACTGCATCATCCGTTAAAGACGCTCGCGCCCGCTCCGCTGATCGGTCGCGCTTAGCGCGGCTCGCATGACCTCCGCCGCGAACTCGAGTTGGACGGCCACGACCGTCTCCGGCAGCTGCAGCGAGCGGGCTATATCGGGGTTCGAGAGGCGGGCGTAGAAGGACAGCACGACCACCGCGCGGTGCCGCGGACTGAGGCTCCAGAGCACCTGTTCGGCCGAGCTGCGGACGGTTTGCTCGCGCGGGCGCCTGCCCAGGGTGAGGACCCGGTCCAGGCGGAGACGGTTCCACCAGGGACCCTGGAGGTGCCGGAGGGCCACGTCGACCGCTATCCGGAAGAGCCAGAGCTGCGGGTTCTCGTGGGGACCGCGCCGGGGCAGTCGCCGGTGAGCCTGGTAGGCGCGCTCGAATGCTTCCTGGGTCAGCCCCTCCGCGGCCTCGGCGTCGAGCACGATGCCTCGAACGACCCTGTAGACGGGCAGGCGGAACCTTTCGTAGAGAAGCTCGAAGTCCGGGCGTGGCTCGGGCTCCCGGCTAGGAGTGTCCTGGGTGATCCCCATGCAGCAATGTCAAGTCGGTGTCCGACAACTACCTCGCGACGACAGGGATACGCGACTCCCCCAAGGGGGCGACGTCCCTGCATCTTGACGCGCGAGGCTTCCGTTCTGATCGGCATGGCCCAGGGGGTGCCCCGCTCAGACAGACTCCGCGGGGCGCGTCAGCCGGCCCGCCACAGCTCCTGGAGCGGTCGATAGCTCAGGAGGACGATCCCCTCCCGCTCGACAATCTCACGGGCCTCCGGGGACACCAGGAACTCGTGGTCGCTCTGCCTCACCCGCCAGCTCTGGGGTTCGACGGCCCGCAGCTCCGGGCCGTCGACGGCGGGATGGACCGCCCACTCGCTTAGCCCGCTCGGCAGCTCGCCCAGCATCTGGGCGTAGATCTCCGGCTTGCGGGCCGGGTCGACGGAATAGCTGTCGAGCAGTTCATGCTCAACGGTCGGCAGGCCCCGGGCCTGCAGTCTCTCGATCCAGGCTGCCTCAGTAACCCGCAGGGGGAGGCCGTACTCCATTGCCAGTCGCAGCGTCATCTCGAAGACGTCGGCGCGGCCGCCGTTGTGCAGGCAGTGCCAGTCGAGGTGTGTCGGCAGCAGTCCGGCGGCAAGCACCGCCTCGATCTGGGCCCTGAACTCCACCTCGAATTCTTCCAGCCTCGCGACCGCCAGCAGCTCGGGTAAGTGTTCCAGGGTGTGGAAGTGGCCGTACTCGTCGATCAGTGACGTCACCCGTTCGCCGGACGTCAGCGGCCCCCACCGGTAGCTCTCCATGTCACACACGGCGGTCAGGTGAACGCCGAACGGCAGATCGGGATGCTCACCAAGAAGGCGCATCGCCTGCGCGGCGGCCGGCCACGGCACCATCAGCGTCGTCGAACCGAGGACACCATCCTCGAATGCATCGACGGTCGCTTCGTTGACCGCACCCGACATACCGAAATCGTCGGCGTTGACGATCAGGAGACGAGCGTCGCAAGGATAACCCAGCAGGCTGTTCGTTCGGCCCGCGCGCACCACTCCCTCAGCTGAGCGGTGCGGACACCGGTGAGAGATGCACCAAGACGGCCAGTATGGCAAGTCTGTCGGGCGCGTCAGTCGCCATCGTCGAGCTGCCGACACAAACAGCGTGACGGCGCCCCCAGTGACGGCGCTGTACCATCGGAAATTCCGTCCCCATGACGAACGTCCGTTCAAGCTTCGTGAACAGCACTCTGGCAACAGCGGCCCGGAGCATCGCCCTCCCCCTCGCCGGTGCGGCGCTGCTCTGTGCCGCCTGGCTGCAGCTGCGCATCCACTCCGGTGTCGGGCACCGGCTCACGGGCGCCACCCACCTACGCGGCCGCGCCGCCGAGCAGGAGCTGGTGCTCCTGCTCTTCATCTCGGCGACGGTCGCGATCTTCGCCGCTCGACACGCGCTGGCCCGGGCCTTCCTCCGGCTCGCCTCGCTCAGCGAGCTGCGCCCGGTCGACCCCCTGGCGGCCGCCAGCTTCGCGGCCTACCGCACCAACTCGGGCGTGGAGAGCTTCACCAGCCCGGACGGGCGCGCCTGCATCGCCTACCGCCGCGCCGGTCCGATGGTGGTGGCCCTCGGCGGACCCGCCGGGGAGGACTGGGCGGCCGCCCGCCTCCAGCGCCGCTTCCTCGAGACGGTCCGGCGACCCATCGCGTGGTACGGCGCCAGCCAGACCCAGGACCTCTGCTCGATCCGGATCGGTCAGGAGGCCATCGTCCGCCCCCGCACCTTCTCGATCGACGGTTCCCCGATGGCCAACCTCAGGCACACCGTTGCCCGCGCGCGGCGGGCCGGAGTCTCGGTGGAGATCGGGCGCTGGGCGGAACTGGCGCCCGGCAGCCGAGCCGGGGTCGAAGAGCTGGAGCGGGAGTGGGCGGCGCGCCATCGCCTGAAATTTGGCTTCAGCCTCTCATCGCTTGACGAGGCGAGGTCGGGCCACAGGCTTTTCACGGTCGCCAGCCGGGAAGGCCGGGTCGAAGCCGCGGTCAGCTGGCTGGAGGCGGGCAGTGGAGGCGGCCGGGTCCTCGACCTGGTCCGGCGCCGCCAGAACGCCGAGCCCGGCAGCCTCGAGCTGCTGCTCCGGGACTCCATCGACGCCTTCGCCAGGCAGGGAGTCGAGTGGGCCAGCCTGGGCCTGGACGGCAGCGCCGGGCTTCGCCGCTACAAGCAGAAGTTCCAGCCGGAGTGGCACGACCGCTACCTCGCCTTCCCGCTGCTCGCCGCGCCGATGGCGCTGGCGGCCGTCGCGTGGGTCCACCTGGTCAAGGAGCGCGCCAGGCGCGCGGCCTGAGCGCCGGCCCGGATCGAGACT